>CAYWJC010000213.1:0-1900 GCA_964458505.1 uncultured Candidatus Peribacteria bacterium
GCTTTTTTATCGGTTTATCAAAAAAATTGACATATTTAAGTTATTTTATAATATATCTTCATATTTTTAACCGCCTTAAAATGGTTGCACAACTTGTAACGACAACTACCAATTTAACTTCTTCTTAAGTAGAGGATTTTTTGGCAATAAAAAATCAAAAGACTTCTGCTTAATGTGGAGGTTTTTTTAAAAATTTAATAGTTAACTTTTAAATATTATGACTTATGATTTAAGTACAAAACGTCATTCATTATCGCATATAATGGCCCAAGCAGTGAAATCGATTTATCCGGAAGTAAAACTTGCTATCTGACCTGATATCGAAACAGGTTTCTATTATGATTTTGATTTCTGAGAAATTGAATTCAAAGAGGAAAACCTCAAAGAAATCGAAAAAAAGATGAAAAATATCATCAAGCAAAATCAGCTTTTTGAAGAATTTAAACTTCCTATCGACGAAGCCATAAAGATCATTAAAGAATCACAAGAAAATTATAAAACTGAAATGGCTGAAGATCTTAAAAAAGCAGGAGAAACTGAACTGACTTTCTACAGAAACAAGACTCAGCAATGAACTGAAACTTTTGTCGATATGTGCAGATGACCTCATGTTTCCAAGACTTTGGATATCGATGAAAATTCTTTCAAGCTAGATAAGATAGCTGGAGCTTACTGGAAATGAGATTCTCAAAATAAAATGCTTACTAGAATTTATGCTTTTGCATTTGAAAATAGGATTGATCTTGATAATCACATAAAAATGCTTGAAGAGGCGAAGAAAAGAGATCATAGGATTATTTGAGAAAAAATGAAAATTTTCACAATATCAAAACTTGTCTGAGCTTGACTTCCCTTGCTTCAGCCAAATTGAATGGTAATAAGGAAAGAAATAGAAGATTACCTTTGGGATCTTCATAAAAGCAAATGATACGACAGAGTTTGGACTCCGCATTTGGCAAAAGAAGATCTTTATAAAACTTCAGGACATGCTGAAAAATTCTGAGATGAGCTTTTCAGAGTTAAAGGTTGAGATGAGAATTTTTTCTTGAAACCCATGAATTGTCCTCATCATATGCAGATTTTTGCCGATAACCAATTCAGTTATCGTGATATGCCAATCAGATATTTTGAGCCTGCAACAGTTTATAGGGATGAGAAAAGCTGACAATTAAGCGGGTTAACAAGAGTCAGATCAATAACTCAAGATGATGGGCATTTATTCTGTAGAGTAGGACAAATCAGCGAAGAGGTTGGAACAATAGTTTCGATCATAAAGGAATTTTATGTCACAATGTGAATGATTGAAGGATACTGGGTAAGACTTTCGGTTAGGTGACCAGAATGAAAATACCTTGGATCAGATGAGGTATGGGAAAAGGCTGAATGAGCATTACGCGATGCTGCTGAAAAATATGATCTTCCATATAAAATATGAGTAGATGAGGCTGCATTTTACTGACCAAAACTTGATTTCATGTTCAAAGATGCTATCGGAAGAGAATGGCAACTTGCAACGATCCAATGTGATTTCAATCTTCCTGAAAGATTTGATTTATCCTATATAAATGAAGTATGAGAAAAAGAAAGGCCAGTTGTAATACATAGAGCAATTTCATGATCACTTGAGAGATTCATGTGAGTGATGATTGAGCATTTTGCATGAGTTTTTCCACTATGGCTTTCCCCAAAACAAGCAATCATAGTTCCTGTTTCAGATACATTCAATGATTATGGGCAAGACATATTAAAAAAATTAAAGGAATCTGGAATTCGTGCATATATCGACCACAGTTCAGACAGTCTAAACAAAAAAGTAAGAAATGCCGAAATGGCAAAAATCTCATATATTTTAATTGTATGAGAGCAAGAACAAAATGATAATTCTTTAGCTGTAAGAAAC
>CAYWJC010000214.1:0-1979 GCA_964458505.1 uncultured Candidatus Peribacteria bacterium
GCTTTAGCAAGAATTAAAAACGTTAAAAAGTTGGAATCTGACATCTGAAGTGAGGATATTGAAAAAAGAAAAAAAAGGTTGATATGAAGAATAATTAAAGTTTGTAATATTGATTCAGATAGGAAAATTGAATCTTCCGAAGAAATTATCAATAATTTCATTAATTCTACTGAAATAAATGAATTTCAGATTGAGTGAATCTCTTATTTAGTCGAATTTGATAATATTAATTTTGAATTATTGGTAAAGTTAATAAATTTTTTAATAAAAGAAAATAAAGTATATGAGAATTCCTATTATGAGAATTTCAAAATCAATACTATAATTTTTGCTGTTAATAAAATATGCGAAAAGCTGACTTTAAAAAACATAAGAGAAACCCGACTTTCAAGTGGTCACAAAGATTTAATTTCAAACATAACAAAATACATTGAAATTAATAGGAATACTTCTCATTTATTTTTTAATTATTCAAAAATATATATTTCAATTGCCCTTTTATATTCCAATTATGAAGATCACGAAAAAGAATCAATGATATTTTTCAATGAATTTTTAACACTAAATTGAGAGAATACATCATTTTATAAAAAAGAGACTGAAAAATTTTATCAAAATTTATGACCTCAATGAAAAACACGTTTTCAAGATAATAAAGAATCGATAAATCTAAGGAATGAAAATGCTGTAATGGTCATAATTCAAGACCTGATTGAATCAACTGTTAATAATATTGATGATCGTTCTTTTCAGGAAATAAATAAAGAGTTTTGTGATACCATTTGTAAATTAATATTCAATGATCTATGAAGCGCTGAAATTTCAAAAGAATGTGAAAAATGTGTTAATAATAAAAAATGTCCAGAATGTTCTAAACTTTTTGAAAGATGATGATATAAAAAGAAGAAAATAGATTTAAAATGATGATATAAATTAATCTTTAAATATCCCACTACTTTAAATCCTCTTACTAGAAAAAATATTTTTGAGGAAATATTTGAAAAAGAAGAAAAATTTATTAAAAAAAGGCTTTGATCTTTGATTAATATTTTTTTACAAAAAGAAGAATTATTACAGGCAAATGAAAAATTTAATAAAAGGAATTCCGCCTTATCACAAATGGCTACTGAATTAATTACCATTTATGATCCGTATACTTGAAGACATGTTGATGGCGTAAAAAGAAAAAGTCGAGATTATGCTAGAGCAAATTGATTTACCGATATTGAATTAGAGACTTTAAATATACAATCAATCTGTCATGATCTTTGAAAAACCAAAGTTGCTCCAAAAATAACAAAAAAATTAACAAGATATACACCTGAAGAACGAAAAGAAATGAATATGCACACCTTTTTTGGTCTTGTTGAATGTATTGAAAAATGATATCCAGAAGAAATAATTAACTCTCAATTTCATCATTGTGAATTTTATAATCCAAAAAAATGATTTGATCCTAATTTAACAGTTGAAATTGTTGTAAAGAAGGTAAAACAAGCCATGTTGGATAAAAAAGAAAAAAATATTGAATTCCCTACTGACGTAATAGAAATGGTAAATCAATTATGTTGATATAATATACCAATAGCCTCAAGAATAATATCTCCCGCTGATACAAGCGATGCAATTACATCAAGAAGAATTTACGAAATTGATAGAGTCTGAAAAACTATTGAATACATTAATAAATTATCAAGAAGTGAACAATTATTTTTTTCTTGATTAATAGAAACTTGAGAATCTATAAGACTTGATCCATTAAAATGGAAGTTAGCAAATGATGAAGAAAAAAAATTACCTTATTGTATCCTATTTGAATGAAAAAAATATATTCCTGAAGAAAGGGCTCCAGATCAAAAATGAGAGATAGACTATAATAGAATTCAGTTTGATTCGATTGTTGTTTATAACTATTTAACTAATAAAGCTTTATACAATGAAACCATGTCACTTGATAAGGAAATAGACAAAATAACAGC
>CAYWJC010000215.1:0-2113 GCA_964458505.1 uncultured Candidatus Peribacteria bacterium
AAAAAAAAGAAAAACCTTTTTTTAAATATTCGGGTGATTCTGCTTTATAATGATTTCTTTTTCATTTTAAAATCTTTGAAACCAATCATAATTCCATCAAATATGGTATGGTTTTATAGATCAGAGGACGATTGAGCTTTACTCTGGCAGATATTTCTACTATATTTGAAACTCAGTTATTCAGTAGATCTATATATATCGTGCTTTCTGTTTCAGAAAGTCAGATTTTTGAAAGGATTTTTATATTTTTCATAAATTGTAAAATATTATTACACATTTTAAATTATAGATAAATCTTTTAATAATCAAGAATATATTAATAATAATCTTTAAAAAATTACATATATGTATGATTTTATATCATATTTTCAAATAAAGCTTATAGTGATTTTGTTTATTTGTTAACTTCTTTCATATGAAAATAGATCTACATTTTCACTCAAGCTTATCAGACTGAAGAAAGGATTCATCAGAAATGGTTAAAATCGCAAAAGCAAAATGACTTGATTTTGCAGTTTGTACAGATCATGATGTGGTGAATAAGGAATTTTCAATTTTAGCGAATAAGGCTTGAATAAAAAGCTGTGAAGCTGTGGAAATATCAAGTAATGACGAAAAATATTCTCAACACTTACATCTTACTTGCTATTCAAAACATTTTTCAAGAAATATAGACAATATCTTAAAAGAAAGCATGGCATGAAGGCAAGAAAAATCAAAAAGGCAAATCAGGGTTCTCAAAAACAATGGATTCAATATTTCAGAAAAAAAATTCCTTGAATTTTTTATTAAAAAATGAGTTAATGTGGAAAATATAAATTCTTACCATATTTCAAGCTACATTTATTGTTTTCCTGAAAATATAATTCTTATCGAAAAGCTGACCTGAGAGAAAATGGATAAAAATGAATTCCTGAAGCAATGTCTTAAGGAAGAATGAAGATTCCCTTGGGTTTGATCTGTTAGGGTTGATGAATATGTTCCCAATCTGCAAACATGCTGAAGGATGGCAAAGGAAAACAATGCTATCTTATCGGTAGCTCATCCTAATTTCAAGCTAACCCAAGAGGAATTCAAAGAAAGAATTGAGCATTATCTGAACTGTTGAATAAATTGAGTGGAAATAAACTCAAAAGCAACAAAATCATGGGTTAAGCTTATTTTGAAATATCAAAAAAAATACGATTATATTATTACATTTTGAAGCGACTGTCATTTCAGGGAAAATGAGGATGATGAACATTGAGAATTTTGAGAAATGAATAGTTTTGTTAGCCAGGATTTAATTGATTTAAATATGTATTATTTTGAAAAAAAACTCTGACTTATGAAAAATTTTTATCTAGATCCAGAATTATGATGAGATTTATGATTTGATATCATTGAATATGCAAGAATGAGACATGAGAAAAACACAGTTGTCTTGAGTTAATTAAAAAAACCCCTTTGGGATCCAAAGAGGTTTTTTGATTTTGAAAAGATTATCTCCCAAATTTCTTAAATTTTCACATTCAATTGTTGTTTAACATAAAATCATTAAGCATTGTTTGCTCATCTTGCGTAAGGGCAGTTCAAGCCATTTTTTTCTCTAAAATAGGTTGAATTTCATTCATTTTAGTCTGCATTTCTTCTCTAATTTTTTTTGTTTCAGCTCTTTGAGCCTTTATTTCAGCTAAAGTTGCCTTTTCTGAATCAGTCAATGTTTCTCAATTTATCAGTTTGTCAATCACAGCTTCGTGAGCTTCTATTTTAGTCTGCATTTCGGCTCTTCTCTTTTCAAGGAAAGTTTGTTTTTCTGCAGTTGTCATAGATTTTAAGCTCGTCTTTTCTGCATCTGTAAGTTTATTCATCTTTCCTCATTCCATTCATTGAAACATTCATTTTCAATGATTGTTTCACATCATAGAAAAACCCGATCAAGATGAAGAAATTCTTTTTTCAAATCTTTGTTTCATTCATCCAATAGACATTCCTGAATTATTTTCAGCTGCATAAGCCAAAGCTCAAGTTGTAATAATTCAAGAGATAACCAATAGGGTTAATATTTTTGTTCTCATATAAATAAAATTAAAGTAATAAAATTATTAAAATATTTAAAATCTTTTTCTTCGAT
>CAYWJC010000216.1:0-1683 GCA_964458505.1 uncultured Candidatus Peribacteria bacterium
AAGGGATTGCCACGTCATACTTCCTCGCAATGACAGACAATTGGACAAGATCCGTTCGAACTACGTTGCACTCTCAGGATGACGATTGACTAATATTACCCCTCCTAGCGCCTCCTCTAAATTAGGGGAGGAATTATTAATAACACAACAGGTCACTTCGACCGTTCAAGTTGAGGTAAAACTTTATTTTTCCAAATTTTTAAATATTATATCAATAATTTTAAAAAAATAAACATGTCCGACCCGACTTTAGACACATACAATAAATGTTCTTTGGATATCGTAAACTGATTCAGTATCATAGAATCCTGTAATGAAGATATAAAACAGGCGTTTTCTTATTTTGCAAATCCTCAAGATTTGAAAGTTCTAGAAATCTGATATTGAATCTGAAAAGACATAGGAGAAATTTTAAAATATTGTAAAAATTATACTTGAATCGACTATTCGATTTCAATGCAAAAAATAGCAGAAAAGCATTCGCCGGAAGCTGAATTATTGCTTTGAGACATTAAGGATTTTCAAATCGATGAAAAATACGACATAGTTTTCGCATTTAAAGCACTAATCCATCTTTCCAAAGATGAAATGAAAAATGTTTTTGAAAAAATATATTCAATGTTGAATGAAAATTGAATTTTTTATATTACTTTAAAATACAGTGAAGATTACAACAAAAAAATAATTGAAGAATCAATCTGAACTAGAGTATTTTATTTTTATGATTTCCCAACAATCAGAAGTTTGTCTGAAAATTTTGAGATAATCCATGAAAACATCCATGAAACAAAAAAAGCCAAATGGATGACTATTGTTTTAAAAAAATAATCATGTCCCAAGAAAAAATAATATTGATTACACTGATAATTATTGTCATTTGAGTTTTTATAAATCTAGTTAATATAATTTTAAAGAATAAAAACAAGAAAAAATAATAACATATTTGATTTGATATTTTTTATAGGTAAAATAAACGGTTTATAAATTTATAATTATCAAAATGCCACGAAATAACAGTGAATTTTTTTTCAAATCAGCTGAAAGACAAAGAAATTTATCTTCCAAAACTAAATGTATCGTTGAAGATGTTTTAAGTGCTCCTAAAAAAAGAGAAAAAAAAGATTGGACAAAAAATCGCGTAATAAATGCCATATTAAGTGCACATAATGAATATGTTGAAGCATTAGAAAAATGAGAAAATGTTAAATTTAATTTTTATTTTTTTTCTAAATCAAAAAATATCGATGTAGTGACATTAACAAAAAAAAGAGAATCGGTTTTTAAAAATGCTTTTTTGGATGACGATGATAAAAATTGAAAAAATATGATATGAAGTTTAAAAGATCTGATAGATTATGCTTTACCGAAAGGACCAAAAAAAGATGAGATTCTTAAGGATTTTAAAGAATTACGAAAATCTAACTTTTAATTTAAATTTATTTTAATAATATATCTTGAATTAATTAAGTAAAAAAATAAAAAATCATGTTAGAAAATTTATTAGAAAAATCCAAGTATTACCTTAACAATAAATCCAATCTTACAATCGAGGAAATTCCCTGACTCCAAGAAATCATAAGAGAGCACAATATTTTATATTACAATCATGAATCTCCGATTATATCAGACAAAGATTATGATGAACTTTTCAGGATATTAAAGGAACTTGAAGAAAAGTTCGAG
>CAYWJC010000217.1:0-1710 GCA_964458505.1 uncultured Candidatus Peribacteria bacterium
TTATCATAGAATTCTAAATCCTTGTCAGTGATATCAAAATTAACCTGACATTGTCTACATTTTTTAGTTTCTGCAATTTTTTCTTGCATTTATCGAAAATTAAGATTCAAAAAATATTCAACTATTTAACTTTATATCAGATTCATCTTATTGTCTCTATCTCAAATTCATCTCAAATTTTTCTTCTTAAATTTTTTATATGAGTGTCCAACGTCCTATCATAGATATAATGATCATATCCCATGATATCTTTCATTAGTTTTTCCCTCATAATCAGATTATCCTTATTTTCAATGATATATTTCAAAAGCAAAAACTCTGTTTTGGTTGTTTTTATTTGTTCATTTTTTAAAAAAACCGAAAAATTTCTCAAATCAAGTCTTATATTCTTAAATTCCAAAAATTCATCATCTTTATTTTTATTTATAACCGAAAATCTTTTTAAGACTGAGTTTATTCTTGCTAGAAGCTCTCTCGGAGAAAAAGGCTTAGAAACATAATCATCAGCTCAAAGATCAAGTGCCAAAATCTTATCTTCTTCACCTCACCTAGCTGACAAAATAATTATTGGAGTTACGCTTTTTTCTCTGATTTCCTTGCATATTTCTATTCCATTTTTTCAAGGAAGGTTAATATCAAGAATAATTAAATCAGGTTTGGATTTCTCAAAAACAGACATCGCTAATCATCAATTCTCACATGTGAAAATCTCAAAATTGCTTTGAGACAAATATAGTTTCAAAGAATTAAGAATTCAAAGATCATCTTCGATTATTAATATTTTTTGCATATTTAAAAGTTAAATCATAATTTTATCCTATCAAGCCAATGTATTTCAGGAAGAGGAAGATTGTATTTTTTAAGAAAGTCGTATTCTATTCTAACTATTCTGTAACAATTTCAGTTATTGTCTTTTATTACTTTTTTTAAAATTGATTCGTCAAAATTAATTATATCCAGATTTTTAATATCCACAATTTCTGATCATTCCGGAATGTCCACTTTTATTTCTTCATCCCTCCAGAGATATCATTTGTCTACGATTTCTTTTTTATCAAAATCATTGTACATCAGAAATGCAGCAGTATCATTGAAATAAAAAGGATTTAATTCTCATGAAAAAAAATCTCATAAAATTCAGTCTCTGTCCATTTGAAAGAATATTTTATCAGCAAGTTCATGCCACTGTTCTTTTGAATACTGCTTATTTAAAATGCAGTATGTTTTATTTTTAAGTCAAATGCAACCTATGCAAAACGAACAATTGTTTAAATTATAGCTATAATAAATATTGGACGAATTTCCTATCTCTCAACAGCAAAAAAGTTTACTAGAATTATCTCATCCTGCTTTCACTCAATAAAAATCAAAAGAATTAGCTCAGACATCTATACAATCATAAAAGTTCTTTCAAAAAGGAAGTCAAGCAGCAAAAAATACATTTCTTCAATTTTCAACATTTGAAACAATAACTCAATTTTTTATATTTTTTGAACTCACGATTCAAATTCATGATACATCATAACTATTTATATTAAGTCCTCTTGAATTTACATCATTGAAATACTCAGAAAACTTATCTTTTTCTTTAAGGATCTTGTTCTTGATTTTCAGATACTGTTCTTTTGTATATTCAACATTTCTGATAAAATACTTTTGATTTTGTAAATTATCACAAAAAATACAGTCGCTACATCAAGATAAGTTGCT
>CAYWJC010000218.1:0-3583 GCA_964458505.1 uncultured Candidatus Peribacteria bacterium
TTCAAAACCGAATCTTTTTAATAGGTTTAATGATAATGATTTCTGACTTGTAAAAAGAGGAGAGAAGCATTATTTGTTTTATAATAAATATTTGGATAGAATTTGAAATATTAAAGCTTATTATGATATTACTCCTTTTTTTCAAAATCAAGTCCTTCTTTTTAGGATATCATTTCTGCTTTTCATATTGTTTTGAATCTTTTCTTATTACATATCAATTTATTTTACGAGATCGTCTTTGGCTCAATTGAATAAAATTGCAAAATTTGTGAAAAATGTCGATTTTGATGACTTAAATAAGACAATTGATGTGTTTTGACCGAATGATGATGAAATCAAGATTGTTGCAGAAGCTTTCAATAAAGCGATTAAAAAAATCAATCTCAAAGCTTTGAAATTGAAAGAATTCAGCAGCGATGTCGCTCATGAGTTCAAGACTCCTTTGATGTCTATAAATACAGAAATAGATTATGCGCTGAAATCAAGAAAATATAAAGAAAGCTTTATTAATATCAAAGATCAAATAAAAAATCTGGATTCTCTTATTTCTTCACTATTATCTTTGACTAGGCTTGAATGAAATAATCTTAATTTGAAAGAGGAGAATCTATGAGAACTTATCCTAAGTGTTTTTTCACAGGTTGAAAGTATCTATAGATATAAAAATCTCTCAACAGTCATAGATTTAAAAGATAATGTCTTTAAGAAAATAGATAGGAACCTTTTTGAGACCGTTGTAAAAAATTTGATTTCAAATGCTTTTAAATATACTTTGTCTTGAAGTATAAATATATATCTTGATGAGAATATTTTTATGGTTTCAGATACATGAATTGGGATTTCCCCAAATAACATCGCAAATATTTGGGACAGATTTTACAAGGAAGACGAATCCAGATGGGATTACCAAAGCCATGGACTCGGTTTATCATTGGTAAAAGAAATATTAAACAAGCACAATTTTAAAATAAGTGTTGAAAGCGAAGCCCATAAGTGAACAAAATTTACTATTTATCTATAAAAAATGTTTTCAAAAAATGATTCTCTCACAGAGAGTGAAAAAGTCGATAAGATATTTAAGATTTTAAAGGCTCAAGAGCGTAACAATCGGATTTCTTTTGTATTGAAATGGGCGTTGAGATTATTTGTTATATATTATTTATTTGTTTTATATTGAGTTTTTGTCAATAATTCAAATCCGGAATTGAAAGAAAAAATAATGACCCCATTAAAAACTCTGGTGACATCAATAGCAGAGCCTATTGTAAATGAGCTTCTAGGTTCTATAGACACATCTTCAATTAATGTGACAGTTCCAAATATCGCAACCCAAAATCAGCAGTCAACAGGAACTATCTTACCCACAAGAAGACAAAATATAAAGACTTCGGAGATAAATAAGATAATCAAGGAACAATTAGAGAATTTGAAATCAAATTAATGATTATAAAATAAAAAAATCTCAATTTTTAAATTGAGATTTTTTTATTTTGATTTTAAAAAATGATACATTTAATTTTATCTGCATTAAAAGAAGTTATTTACGATTTAAATATATCTTTTAAAGTTTCACTTTCAGAGTTTATTATATCAGCAAGCATGACTCAATACTCTCAATGTCATGGATAAATAAGAGTTTGAGGATCTAGTGTGAAAAGTTTTCAGATGCTTGCACGCATTGCATCATAATCGCCCGTTGGCAAATCTGTCCTTCCATGATTATCTGAAAATAATGTATCTCCAGTGAAACAAGTTCCGTATTCCTCTATAAGAAAAGATGTGCTTCCTGCAGTATGTCAAGGAGTATTTACAGTTAATATCCCATCAATGAAAACCCCGCTTTTAAATGTGCGGATATTTTTTCCGTATGCTTCAAATAATCTGAAGTGTCTTGATAGACTAAGGCTGCTATCCTCAAAGAATTTTGCCTCATCTTCATTAATATGACAAATTACATTTGGGAAAGCTTCAAATAGTTTTGTGAGTCAGTCAATGTGATCAAAATGCCCGTGTGTTAGAAAAATATTATCCAATCCGGAGTAATTACTCCTTATTGATGCAATAAGTCAACTAACATCTGCATATCAAGCATCAATAAGATTAACCTTTTTTGCATACTCAAAAATATAAACATTTGATTTAAGGGCAGAAGGACCAACTTCTAAAGACGTCAAGCTAAAAAAATTTTGTTTCATATAGAATTAGACATTGTTAATTTTAAATAGATTAATAGGAAAACTGATTTTGGCAAGTTAAATTTTTTTTGCAGAAGGTCACATCAGCTAGAATTTAATTTCTTTTATAAATTGATTAATTTTCTAAATTTTTTTATCTGTTCAAATTCCAATAAATCATCAATTATCCAGTCTAAAGAATTATACATATCTTCTCAAATAGGATTTAAATAATCTGTAGAATATGATTCGGATTTACATCTTTCATCTAATCTAATTTTTATATGCTTAAGTATATTTTCCCATTCTTCATCTTTTACTCAAATTGATATTAGTAATGTTCTGTAGTGTCATAATGAAATATTGTGGTTATTTTTTAAAATATCACTATAGGCAACTTTTATCTTTTTTTTTCTTAATTCAATAAGCTGTGAATGATTTTTTAGTGCATTTTTTGAAGATAAGTAATTTAAGTTCTCCATATTGAGTTAATTTTATAAAATAAGAATTTTTTTGATCCCAAAAATCATTTCAAACTTTAACATCAAGTTCAAATGTCTATAATTCATATATTCATCAAAACAAAAACCATTATATGTTTTATAAGCTCCAAATCACTTTTAAATTTGTTTGATGCTAATAGTTTCTCCTCAATAATCCCTTCAAGTTCTTTATATCACGGAATTCATCCTCAAATCATAAGACAACTTGAAATCAAATCAAAAAGAAATTTTCACATTTCTTCAATATCAGGTTCTGCACTATAGCATAATTCATTATCTTGGATGTGTATATATCGTCTTAAATGATATTCGAAATACTCTTTATTTATTACTGATTCATTTGTATTTACAGTTTTTTTCAATTCAATCAATCTGTCAAAGTTTGTTTTTCTGCTATGTGAAATTTCTGCAACAATATTTATTGATCAAGTTACTTTTCTTGTTAATTCTTTAATTAGTCCGGTTTTTCACTTGACTATTTGATTAACAATTCAATCTTGAGCAGGCCCTTTTCTTATACACATAATTAATCATTAAAAAAAATAAAATCTTATATTTTATAATGATAATTAAATATAATGCAATAGTTTTCTTAGAAATGACTGTTTAATCAAAAGAATCAAACCTTTTAAAGTTCGATTCCAATTAGGGTATCCACTGATACAGCCAACAGGGATCGTTCCTTAAGCGCCGGAGACCGGCTGTGGCCGAAAGCCAGAATCCACTGGCTTTCTAATTTACATCCGTAAATTTCCACTATATTCAATTCCCCGTAGTTAACATATCAACAAAACACCCTCAGTTTTCACTGAGAGTGTTTCTTTATAATTTTTTTTGGTAACGCTACGGGGAATTGAACCCCGGTTTACGGGATGAAAACCCGCTGTCCTAACCACCAGACGATAG
>CAYWJC010000219.1:0-2418 GCA_964458505.1 uncultured Candidatus Peribacteria bacterium
GAAAAATCTCTTAAAAAAGTTACTTGAGTAAGTGATGCTAATGTTAATTTTGCATCTGAAAAAGCCAGAATCAAATTTGATATGAGCAAAGTTAATGTGGAAGACCTTGAAAAAGCTGTAGAAAATGCATGATATAAAGCAAAGATACAAACAAAAGAAACAAATGAATGAGATAAAAGAAAACATGAAATCAAATATTGGCTTTATAAAATAGTTTGAGGGTTGATATTGTCCATTCCAATGATTGCATTCATGGTTTATGACTTTGTTCCTGAATTGCCATTTGAGAAAAATTTGATGCCATATTCAGTTTTGATTTCTCTTGTTTTGACAACCCCTGTATTATTTATAATCTGAAAAGATTTCTTTGCTTGAGCTTGGTCAGCATTAAAAATGAAAACATTTAATATGTTTTCTCTTATTTCAATCTGAACATTGACTGCATATATTTATAGTATTTACAGTTATTTGAATTACATAAATGAAACTTGATCAATTTTCTGATTAAATGGAATGAAAATACCAAATATATATTTTGAAGTAGCAGCCTTTTTGATTACTTTCGTAGCAATCTGAAAATTCCTTGAAGCAAAGGCAAAATGAAAAACTTCTGAAGCTATTGAAAAATTGATGTGACTTGCTCCAAAAACAGCAAGAGTTAAAAGATGAGAGAATGCCGTAGATATTGCAATAGAAGAAGTGATAAATTGAGATATCATAATTGTAAGGCCTTGAGAAAAAGTTCCAGTTGATTGAGAGATTGTCTCTTGATATTCAAGTATTGATGAATCCATGCTTACTTGAGAAAGTATTCCTGTTGAAAAGAATGTTTGATCAAAAGTATTTGCCTGAACAATCAATAAACTTTGAAGCTTTGAATTTAAAGCGACAAAAGTCTGAGAAGAAACAGCATTGTCCCAAATAATCAAATTAATTGAGGAAGCTCAATGATCCAAAGCTCCGATTCAATGATTCGCTGATAGGATTTCTGCGTTTTTCGTGCCGACAGTGGTTATCATAGCGATAATAACATTTTTATCTTGGTATTTTATTGGTGGAGCTACTTTCGCTACTTCCCTATTATATTTTTCTGCTGTTATTGTTATAGCTTGTCCTTGTGCATTATGACTTGCCACTCCGACTGCCATAATGGTTTGAACTTGAAAATGAGCACAAAATTGAATACTTATAAAATGATGAGAACCACTTGAAACCGCTTGTAAGATAAATGCAATTGTTTTTGACAAAACATGAACTATTACAGAATGAAAACCTAAAGTTACAAATATTATCAGCCTTTGAAATCATAGTGAATCTGAAATATTAGCCTTATCAACTTCACTTGAAAAAAAATCAGAACATCCTTTGGCTGAATCAATCGTTAAACATGGAGAAACTCTTTGAGTCTTGAATTACATGGTTGAAAATTTTACAGCTGTACCTGGGGCTGGAGTTACATGATCTATAAATGGACAGAAATATCTTTTATGAACAAGAAAACTCATGAAAGATAATAATATAGAGATGAATATGAATGCTTACATGGAAAATCTAGAAAGCGAATGAAAAACTGTAATGATTTTAGCAAATACAAAAATGGCCATATGATTGGTTGCTGTGGCTGATACTGTGAAACAAACTTCAAGCGAAGCTATAGAAAGACTTAAAAAAATGTGAATCAAGGTATTCATGATAACTTGAGATAATAAGAAAACAGCAAATGCAATAGCAAATCAAGTCAAGATTGATAATGTTTTAGCTGAAGTATTACCTGAAAATAAAGCATCAGAAGTTAAAAAATTGCAACAAGAATGATATAAGGTTGCGATGGTTTGAGATTGAATAAATGATTCTCCAGCTTTGGCTCAAGCAGATTTATGAATTGCAATGTGAAGTTGAGCTGACGTGGCCATGGAATCCGGATCTATGATAATAATGAGAAACGATTTAAATGATGTTATAACTGCAATAAAATTAAGTAAAGAGACTTATTGAAAAATCAAAGAAAACATGTTTTTTGCATTATTTTACAATGTTTTATGAATTCCAGTTGCTGCATGAGTTTTTGCTGGTTTATGATTCATATTAAAGCCAGAACTAGCTTGACTTGCTATGGCGCTATCTTCAGTATCTGTCGTTATAAATTCCCTGCTTCTTAAAAATTTCCATCCAAAAAGAATAAATATATTGTCAAAACTTGCTCCAGTCTTAATGACTATGTTTTTCTTGTTTGTATTTTGGGAATTCTCACAAGTTTCCTGAGTTGCTACAACTTCAAAATCATATACATCAGAAAATCCATGAATCGTAAGCGATATTCAAGATTATCTTCTAAAAGCCAAATCAAAAATATGATTCGATTGAGCTTGATTTCCAAAAATCATGTTAAATTATGATAATCTTCCAAATCAAATAAAA
>CAYWJC010000220.1:0-5600 GCA_964458505.1 uncultured Candidatus Peribacteria bacterium
ATTGATATGAAATTTAAATCAGTCTTAAGATTTCATTTTACATAAATCAGAAAAGGCTTATTCGGGATATTTTTTAGGTTAACAGGATAATTTTCATCATGATAACAAACCAATTCAATTTTGCAGTTTAAAATTACATTGTCTATTTTTTGTAAAGACAAACAATTCCTATTTTCAATAATCTTCAATGATTTTTCATATTGAATTCAATATATTCTTAAATCATTTGCAGTAAAATTTTCATAAAAATTTTTATATTCTTTATCCTTATCGAAAATTTTGAATAAATTTTTATGGCTAAATCAAATATAATGAAGATAAGCTAAATAATTTTTCATAAAAAAAGTTAAGTTGTAATAGGCTTAACTTTTATTGAAATATTCAAAGAAAAATATTGAAAAAAACAAGAAAAATATCAAATTATAGAGTAATAGAATTTATGTGTTCTAATTATTATTCTATAGTCAGTCATAGCAATAACTCATGATGATATATTAGTCATTCTGAATTTATTTCAGAATCCATACACTGACTTGTAATCTTAATATTGGATCCTGAAACGAGTTCAGGATGACAACATGTAATTAGTAATTAATAATTACTAATTAATTCTTCCCTGTCACCTTAAGTTTTACTAAAATTGTCGGTGTACCGTCACTTACTGGCATTTGCTGTCATTTTCAGCAAGTTCATCAATCAAAATATTCTAGATCATTACAGATTCAAAATATATTATTGAGCATTTCTGGTCAATTTCATGAAATCATTCATCATTTTATAACTTCTCGGAGTTTTCAATCTTTGATCTTATATCAAAATGAAACTTGAAAAACAAAATCTCAAGTTATTGTATTGACTTGTCATCAACCCATTGAAGAAATATAAATTCATTCTTTCACTTTTTTTATCAAGTCCTCTTTTTTATCAAGTCCTGGTTCTAAATGAGTTGTTCACATTCTGACAAGAGTTGTATATTTATAGCTTTCCCTTCTTCAATGTCATGTAGATTTTGTATTGAATAATTCTGCTGTACTATTGTTATGTAAGTATGAAACCAAAATTCAATCTTTTATTAGGTAAGTTTTTTGAGTTTTAGTTCATTCATGGTCATAAGAATAAGCTCATCTTTTATTCGGCAAAGTCGGATCGTCAACTACATTTATGTCTGATGCGGCAACCTTTTGTCATATTTTTCATCTGTAAACGGATGAATTCTGTAAATCAGCTTCGAGTCAATGTCAAATGGCCTCATGGATAATAGTTCCTCAAGCCTCATTTCAAATGATCACATCCATTAATCCTGATGGCGAATTTGTTCAATCTAGAGTTTGCTTAAGTTTTGAAATAGCTTTTTTTAAAGTTTTTAGGAAGGTGCTTTTATTGATGTTTTTGCATATATCGGTTCAAGTAATTTTTTCCATTACTTCTTCGATATTTTCTCATTTTTTTCATTTCAGGGCAATGTACAATGTATTGTAATATTGTTTATCTTCTGTAAATGATCCTAAAGTATTTCCTACTATAAAATTTTTTGAAGTTAATAAAAAATTTACATTGTAACTGACAATTATATTCTCTTTATCAATAATTCCTTTTGATAATTCTAAAAAAGCTGAAAATTTTTTCAGATCTTTTTTCAGATTTTTTGAATCAAGCTTAAATTCATCTTTTCAACTTAATTTTACTTTTTTTGAGTCTTTTGAAGAAAGATTGTAGGTTTTATAAAAAGATTCAACTTCATTTTTTATATTCGACAAGTTTGAACACGCTTTAAAATATTTAAGATTTCAGGTTCTTGAAAGCATGGAAAATCCATTTTCTTCATTAATAACAGAGGATTCTATAACTCAATTAAGCAATCTTATATTTGATTTAATGGAATTTTCAAAAAATATTTCCCTGTAATCTCAAGCAAAAGAATTCAATAAATTCTCAATTTCATTTTTTCTAATTATTTTTTTCATTTACTTATAGTAATTTCAATAAATTTTTACTAGATTCTTACGACAAAGATTCTTATCTTTGCAAGAGAAAATTTTTCAAATGATTCTTGAATCAATATAAAATATTCCTCAAGTGTTTAGTATATCCTTATTCGTATCATTGTAAAATCTTAATAAAGCTACTTGTTTGTGTATGTCTTCATTTAATTCGAATATAAGAATTATACCTGAATCAAGTGTAATATGGAGCTCATTTTCTAATTTGAAATAAATAAACTTTCAGATATTTTTGTTTGAAAAAGTTGACTTAAATAAATCCCTTGTAAAGATTATTTTTTTCATTGTGTCAGTGCTGACTCATTCCTTATAATCAAAAAATCCAGATTCAATAAGATTATTGTCATTAATTTCCAAATTATATAATATCTTATTTATATTTTTTTCATAAATAAGAACTCAGTTTGAAGTAATAATATAAGACTTATCAATTCACGAAAATTTAGTTGAGAATTCAGGTTTATATGATTCTACTATTATTTTTAATCAATTAGGGAAAAGTCTTGTTATTTCAATACTCTTAATGTTTTTTTGCATTCAAGTCATGGAATTTTTTATGTTTTTCTGATCTATGAGGAAAATCGAATTTCAATAAACATTTTCTATCGATTTGTAGGCAATATTGATATCTGTTATCGTATCAAGTCTTTCTATTATAACTTTTGATGGTGAAATCTTAAAATATGGCGAAATAAAAATAATATAAACATTTAATATCAAAAGAGTCATTCAAGTAACAAAAAAATGCACTTTAAGTTTTCTTGTTTTATCTCATAGTGTGCTTATAAGGAGAGAAAATCATCTTTTTTTATTTTTATACAAATCAAAAAAAGATATCTTTGATTCAGTTTTATTATAAAGATATTTTTTTGATTTCTCTCTTTTTATATCAGATTTAAACTTTTTATTTTTAAAAAATTTTTTTATTTTGTTTAAATCGGAATTAATCTTCTTTATTAAATCCATATTTATCACTTAGTTCGTTTATGATAGATAAAACATCAGTTGTATCTTTTTTTTCTTTTGGTAATCTAAATCTTACAGAAGGAATTTTTCTTGTGTTAATAGTCTTTCCGATCAAGGATCTTATTTCTGAAGCGTATTCTGCAAGATATTTCGTTAATTCTTTTGTATTTTTTTGGCTTGAAACAAAAATATCAGCATATGAATAATCTTGAGATATCTTAACTTCTATCACGCTCGTTATTCAAAAAGTTTCCATTCGTTCCTGAGAATACTCTAGAATTTTAGATGTAACAATTTCTTGTATTAAAAATCATAATTTGTCGACTTTTTTCATTGTTTTTTTGGAAAATAAATTTTAAGTGAGTATATGTAAAATTAATCTTTTTGAAAGTTATTTTTCAAGATTCTATAACTTTTAAAGTTCGATAAATCAAGTTTTTTTAGCAACTGCCATTATTTCATATCTAAATCAATATTTTCATGGAAAATAAATTCAAGGTTCAATTGTGATAACTTCATCTTCCTTTATTACATCATCTATTCTACTCATTCATAAAGGATACTCATGAATATCGATTCATACTCAATGTCACAATTGATGTGTAAACTTTTTTTTATGAACTCCAAATAATTCAACTGCCTTATTATGTAAATCCTTATATTTCATTCAGACCTTTCAATATTTTAAACATTCATAAGCTATTTTTCTTACAGATTCATATAATTCAATTTGTTTTTGTGGACACTTTTCCATAAATATCACCCTTGTCATATCTGAACAATATCATTCAAAGATACATCACATATCAATCAATATCTGATCATCGTATGTAAGTTTTCTTTTATTGTCGTTCACGTGATGAGCTTCGGCTGAAAACTTGCCAAAAGCAACTATAGGTTCAAAACTTTCTCAGCTTGATCAAAATTCCAGATGTTTTATTTTTATTAGTTTAGCTATCTCTAGTTCTGTCATTCAAGGTTTTATTAAACTCTGTATGAATTCAAAGGTTTTAATGTTTATCTCTTGGGATTTTTTTAATTTTACAATCTCCTCATATGATTTTACCGATCTTAAAGGTTTTAATAATTCTTTTACTGATATCAATTTCTTTACTCAATTTTTAATTAAAAAATCTTGATCAGCTATATTTGTGTTATCTGGATCAACTATCAGCTCATCAATTCAATCGAATATTTTTTTCGAAACACCTTTTTTTCATAAATCAAGTACGTTATATTTATTTTCAGTTGCATTTTTGACCGTATCTATAATTAATATATTCGCTAAAATATTAATAACTTTATTTTTTATAAGAATACTTATTCATTCAATGTAAGAGCTTCACATCAGATATTTTATATCCGATTCCGATGTAATGAAATAATTTTTATTTCTATCGGTATATTTAAGAAATCTATCTAAATTCATGATTTGATTTTTATTATATAATTCAGTAAATCCTTATATTTATCCACTTATTGAAACAAATAAAAAATATAATCGATATTATATTTAAATTATCATAATAAAAAAACATTTTTTTCATGATAAAAAATTAAGAATTATTTAAAACTTTCTTTTGACAATAGCTATTAATTATTTATATTTAAAACATAATATTTCGTTTGAGTCTCAGCATTGGAAACAAAAGAAACCCCTTTAATACAGGAAAACCTATTTGAAATTTGAAAAAAAGACTTAAGGATTTTGACCCCTGGTTTTATTTGTACTTTTTTTGCTGAGAAAATATCAAAACATAAAACAATTAAGGAAATTTATAATATTCTTCGATTTGAACAATTAAATAATTTAAATGAAATTCAAAGCAAGATTATTTTTTTGAAGTTAAACTGAGACTTATCTGAAAAACAAAAATTAGAACAAGACCTTCTGATAATAAGAAAAAATTTTAAAATATTAAATGAAGAAGTTAAAATCATCTGAGATGATTTTTTTGAAGTTTTTTGAATAAAATTCGACAAAAACTCTGTTTTCAAAAAACAAAATCAGAAAATTGAAAATAATGAAAATCAAGATAAGGATCAATTATGAAACATACCATTAAACCAAGAATTATACCCAGTTAGAGAACTTTGATTAACCGCTAAACAAAGGAACCATTGATTAAGATTTTTAATCGAAAACAATTTAAACAATGTAATTTCATTAGCTCAAATAGCAATTTCAATTCCAGATAACAAATTTTGAACAAAAGAAAATATCCAAACATTCTGACACTCAAATGAATTTTTTTCAGTCTGCAGCGAAATCTATTCAAAATTAACAACTCAATCTGACAAAATAGAAATAAAGACACTAAATAAAATTCTTTTGCATTCATATAGGCTAATATATTGAGATAAAAAAGAAGAATTCAAAAAATATACACAAAACAATCCAAGTTTAAGTTTAAATTCAAATTGATGAGCCATAAGATATCTTGAAAATTATCTAGCTTCCTTTAAAAAACATCATCATTTATCAGATATAAAGAAAATTTCATATAATCTTTTTGTCAGACATTTTGTCTGAAGTGAAATCATATGACTTTTTAAGAACTTTATTGAAATAAATGAAACTATCATTAAAAATATTCAAGAAAAGTTTCCTGAGAAAACTGATTTAATAGATTG
>CAYWJC010000221.1:0-1532 GCA_964458505.1 uncultured Candidatus Peribacteria bacterium
ACCAGATTAACCAAAAACCCGCCCCAGGCGGGGTTTTGCAACTTTTATATATCCAATTATTTTAAAAATATAAATTTATATATAAAATACCTTTTTAAATCTTAAAAAGTATTATGCGTGAAATTAATGATTGAGAATATAGGAAAAAATTAGCAATTGAGAATCTATCACAAACCTTTCACAATTTACGCAACCCTGGTAAGTATAACGAGGAAGAAAAAAAATGGATTGATGCATTAGATAAATTAAGGAGAGATCTTTTAAGAGATAGTTTAAATGATTCTGAAAAAGAAATTTTAGTGAGAAATGTTATATCTAAAATGGAAGATATCTTAGTTAACCAAGATAAAAATATTATTGAATCAAAATAATTTTTTAAAATATTTTAAATCCAAAAAAAATATTTTTTCACATATACAAAATAAAAAACTTTTGACAACAAAAAATTAATTTATAAAGTTTGGACTAAATTTATCTTAGAATTTAGATATTTCTAAGAACTAAAACATAAACTTTAAAATAATGAAAAACTTAGTAATAGTCGAGTCTCCAGCAAAATGAAAAACAATTGAGAAATTTTTATGAAAAGATTTTACAGTTAAGGCATCTTTCTGACATATAAGAGATTTAGCAAAAAAAGACCTCTGAATAGATATAGAGAATAACTTTACACCTACATATATAATAAGCGATGACAAGAAAAAAGTCGTTAACGAACTAAAAAAACTTGCGAAAGAAGCTGAAAAAGTATGGATAGCTACGGATGAGGACCGAGAATGAGAAGCTATAGGGTGGCATCTTTGTGAAGCACTTTGACTTGATTCTAAAACTGTAAATAGAATCGTTTTCCATGAAATCACAAAAGGGGCAATCGAAGAAGCTATAAAGAATCCCCGTCATATTGATCTTGATTTGGTTAATGCCCAACAATCACGCAGACTTCTTGATAGGATAGTCTGATTCAAGGTAAGTCCTGTTTTATGGAAAAAAATAAAACAATGATTGAGTGCTTGAAGAGTACAGTCAGTTGCCGTTAAATTAATAGTAGAAAGAGAAAGGGAAATTCAGAATTTCAAGCCAGAAGAAAGCTGGAAACTAAAAGTTTCTTTAAATGCAAAATGAATAGATTTCACATCTGAACTTGCAAAAATCTGAGATAAAGCAAAAAAAATCAAAAACCAAGAAGATATTATCAAAGTCTTATCAACTTTATGAATCAATACAGACAATTTTCAAGAAAAAAAGGATAAGAAATGAAATATTTATTATGAAATTCCTCTTTTATCTGATTTCGAGTTGATTGCTTCAGACAAAAAAGATTCCATAAGAACTCCTTGAGCTCCTTTTACAACTTCAACTTTACAACAAGAAGCATCAAGAAAATTAGGGTTCTGAGTAAGTCAAACAATGGCAGTTGCTCAAAATCTATATCAAAATTGACATATCACATACATGAGAACTGATAGTGTGAATCTGTCAGATCTTGCTATCGGAACAAGCAGGAAATTTATAGAAGAAAATTTTTGAAAGGA
>CAYWJC010000222.1:0-4789 GCA_964458505.1 uncultured Candidatus Peribacteria bacterium
TGAGTTCTTAGTCTTTTTCTTTTCTTTAATTTTCCTATCATAATATTTGTATTACCATTATTTAAAAAATGCTTTGATATTGTATAGAAAAATATAAAAAGTCAAAATTTTTATTTTTTTTCTATACAACATGCGATTAATTTTATTATTTATACCATTCATCTAATTTGGATAAAGCATTTTCTGCTGCATTTTTTTGTGCTTTTTTCTTAGAGGATCAGCTTCATTCTCAAATTTTTTTAAAGTCAAAATACACTCAGATCAAGTAATTTTTCTCATGATCAAATCCAGATTCGGAAACTACTTCATAATTTGGAGTAACATTATATTTCGATTGGACCAGCTCCTGAAGATATGATTTTGGATCTATATATAGCTTATTTTCAAGAATTTCTGATAATGTTGAAAAAATATGTTTTTCTACAAAATCAAATGCGAATTTATATCATAAATCAATATAGATAGCTCATAAGAAAGCCTCCAAAGTATTAGCCAAAATATATGGATTAGTATTTCATCAAGCAAGAATCTCTCATTTTGATAAAACTACATAATTTTTAAAATTAAGCTTATCAGAAACAATCGCAAGATTCTTTCATCTTACAATAGCACTTCTTATATCTGTCAGCTCTCATTCTAACTTTTCAGGATACTTAAAAAAAAGCATTTCTGTAACAATGAGCTCCAGAACTGCATCTCAAAAGAATTCCAATCTTTCATTGCTTTCTGTAAACAAAGAGGTTTTTTCATTCAGAATAGACCTATGAACGAATGATTGAATATAGAGAGTTAAATTATTATAAGGAATTTGAAGATCTAGCAAAAGCTTTATTACTCTATCTTCAAATTCATTATTATCAAATGGCAATATTTTTTTACTCATATTTTTTAAAAAATAAGTTTTTATTAGGAATATTCTCTAATTCTTCAATTATTTTTTCTTTATTTTCCTTTAAGGAATTCAATACTCAGTTAACCAAGACTCTAGCTTGATCGTCAGAGTACATTTTCACCATTTCCAAAGCTTCATTAATAGAAACTTTTTCGGGAATTTTATCGCACTTTAAATATAACATTTCGTATCAAGCAATAAATATTGGTATAATATTTATAATTGGCATACTCAAAATATCAAATTTCGGGGCGAATTTATTAATAATATAAATTAGCTTTCCTTCATTTTCTTGAATTCAATCAAAAGCTTCATCAAAATATATTTTATCTATAAAACTGTCGTCTGATTCAAAAAAAGATTCTATAAAAGACTCTTTTGAAAAAGAGTCTTCCAAATGAAGTTTTGAATATAAAGCCTGAAATAAACAAGTTCTAGTTTTATGTCTTGAAATTTTTTGCATAATTGTTTTAGTATTTGATTATTAGTCTTTAGAAAATATTTACTAAATCCTAGGACTCAAATAACTATACTCTAACTTTTGTTACTTTTTTAGTTTTTCAAACCTTAATTACCTTTCTTCATTTATATTCTCAAGTTATCGGAGAAGCAAAATGAGCCAATCAAGTAGCATTACCATCTTTATCATATTGTAAAGCAGTTTTGTCTAAAAGTTTTTTTGCAGTTAGTTTTGTCCAATTACTAGTTCTAGTTTTAGATCTTGATTTAGAGGTTTTTTTAGTAGGAGAAAATGTCATATATCAAATAAATTACTAATAAAATAATACTTTCTTTTAGAAAACTTGCAAATTGTATATAAAAAATTTTAAAAATCAAAAGAATTTTAAAATATAATCATTTTAAATATGGTATAATTTATTTAGGTTCTGAAAATTTCAGATATATTTTTATTTTTGTTTTAAAATAATTCAAATTGCTCTCCGATTTTATATTTTGATTTATTTTTTATATCCTCTTCAATAAGTGTTGTATATCGGTTTTTTCAGCTTTTTTTGGATCGATATAATGCTTTGTCTGCCCAATGAGGAAGCTTTGTTATAAGCTCTTTTTTAGAGAAATCACTGTTTTTTGGCGAACAAGAGGATATTCATATGCTTGCGGTAACTTTTCTGACAAAACCTGGAATTTCTTTTGAAAAATCATAATTCCTTAAAGTTTCGCAAATTTTTCCTGCCACATCTTTAGCTCAATCAGATTGGGTTTCCGGTAAAATCAAAACAAATTCTTCTCATCAATATCTGGAAAATATATCCGATTCCCTTATTATTCATTTTATTATTTTTGACATCTTAATTAGAACCAAATCTCATGCGTGATGTCAAAAGGTATCGTTAACATTTTTAAAATCATCTAAATCCAAAAACAATAAGCTAAATTCTTTTCAGTCCCTATGATGTCTATTTATCTCATTCTCAAGCATAATCTGATAGAATCTCCTATTATGAGCTCATGTTAAAGCATCATGACTTAAATCATGCTTCATTTTCGTTCGTTTTTTCTTTTCAAATTCTATTAGAGCTAATTTTCTTAAACTAAAGTTAATACTATTGCATAGATCAATAATATCTTTGTCTTCAACAATATTATTATCTAATGAAAATGAAAAATTTCATAAAGTATTTCATTTATCTTCAGATATATTTATAGGCATATTCACATCATAAACAAATGTGTTATCAAAATTTATCGTGCTATTTTGAAATGCAAATCTATAATTTAATACAGAGGATTTTAAAATTGAATATATATTGTATTTATCAGTATTAAGCCTATCAAAGCTAAAGCCACAATTAAAATTTTTGATTCAGCATATATTATGAACATCATTGATTGTATTAAATAATTCAATAAAATTTTTACACTTCATCAAATCTCGCATTACTTTCCTAATCGATTCATTAAAACTCAATCTTTTCTCAAGTATTTCTTTTTCATTTTCTTCTTTATCTTCAATTTTTTCAGGTTCTCAGATTAATACCGAATTATTTTTATCAACTATAATCTTATATAAGATGGCATCGATTGAATAATTTATCAAATTAAAAATTGATGTTATCTGTCAGATATTGTTAACATTGTCTTCATTTAATTCTATTATATAATTTCATACAATTACTCAATCAATTATAATTGGAAAGAGAAATCATGAATTATTAATATTATCTATCTCAAGAATATTCGCTTCATTGATTAATGAAACTATTTCTTTTCATTTTTTAAATTCTGAATGAAATATTATCGAATATAATTCATTAAACTTGTTTAATAAAAACTCATTATTAATTATCTCTTTTTGATTACCGGTATTTTCCAATACATTTTTAAAGAATATGCACTTAATACTATTTACTCATATTTTTTCCGGTACTATAAATGAAATAAAAACAAACAGTTGATCAAAATTATTTATTTTTCTTAATTCTTTGTCAATATCTAGTTCAATTTTTTCGGCAGCAGCATTTTTTAAAGTTGAGAATATCCTTTTTCATTCTAAAGATAGATTATTATTACTCTGAAATTCATTTAAAAATGCAAAATCTATTTTTCATTTTTCATAATTTTCAAACATTGATAATATCATTTCCGTCTCTGACTTAAATTGAGAAGTGTGTATAATTCAATAAGTCTTTTTTCAATAGTCAGAAAAAACATTTTTGAAATCAGGTAAAAATATATCTTTATCAGATATTAATGAGTTTACATTTCATGATATATCGGAAAGCAAGTTTTCAATCGGATATTGTACTCTTCAAGGAGATGGTTCTGCATTCCGTATAATAGGATTATTATCCATATTAGTGAAATTACTATTACATAACTGTAATTAAATATATGATACAACAAAAAAATAAATAAATCAAATTTTTTATATACATAAAATGTGATCTATTTTTTTAGTAAGATTATTATAAAATTATCTAATTGATAAAATTACATAACATCTTATATAAGCCACCTTAAACCAAGCTTTAATTAAAATATTTTAGGATTTAAAAATTATTCTTTATAAAATAATTTTGTTACATACAGATAGCCAAATATTGCGTATATGAAAATAATAGCAGTAAATCATAAAGTTAGTGAAACATCAAAAATAGCATGTATAATTATTGAAAATAATAATCAGAACAGAAATAATTTGATGTATGAAAGAATATTCTTATTAGCAAAAAAAACATATGCTTTTGAAAAGTAAAGTCAGACTATAATTCAGCAAAGTATATGAACAAACAAAGAAAAAATTCATCTGAATATCCAAGTCAATATCATATCTCAAGAAATTCATCATTTATCCAAATATATATTGTTCAAATAAAGTATGTTCTCTATGAATCAGAATCATAAAGCTATAAAGGTTGCATAAAGGATTCAATTTTTTTCTGAATTAATTTCAGACAAAGAACTAGGAAGAAAACTGAAATGTTTACTTATTTCCTCAATGAATCAAATAATAGAATAATAGATTAAAATCAATGTAAAGGTATTAAAAACATTGGATCAAATGGAAACAGGGTTTTTTATTTCGAAATCAAGAAAATCAAGCTTTTTAATTATTAGATAGAAAAATCAAAATAACGCAGAATAAACAAGTACAGTTAAAATATTTTTGAAATAAGTTCTAAATAGTTCTTTAAAATCGATTATAAAAAAAATACTCATAATAAAAAGCAAAAATGCAATTATCAAAGAGATTCAGAAAATCGAGATTGAAACTCAGAAAAAATTACTGTTTCAGGTAATCAAAGAAAAAATATTGATGTTATTCAATCAAAAGTATTTTAAGATGTTTTCAAGATACAAGACTGGAACAACAGAGAAAGCTCCTGCTAAAATTCAAGAAAGAAATCTTTTAAAATTGAAAGGCGAATTATCTAT
>CAYWJC010000223.1:0-1610 GCA_964458505.1 uncultured Candidatus Peribacteria bacterium
AATCTGCCTTCTGTATGAGCAGTTAAGGAGAGTATTTCAAATGTAAAAAATGATATAAAAAAAGATTTAAAAGAGAACTCAAAAAAAGCTAAATGAAAAAATGAGTATAATGAAGAAGTCAATGATTTAACTCAAAAAATAAAAGAGCTTGAAAAGCTGACAAAATCAAAACCAGAAAAACAAAAAAAAGAAATTGAATTAGAACCAAGAAAAATACAAGTCGAGAAAGCTTGAATCCTTGATATTTTTAAAAAAGACAAAAAGGAAGAAAAGCCAGTCCAGACATCTCTTAATTTTGCAAGTTGGGATTTTCCTTGAGCTGATCTTTTAAATGTAATAAAAAACAAATGAGAGATTGATGAGAGGATAGTTGAACAGAAATCTCTTGAAATCAAAAAAACACTTCTTCAATTCAAGATCGATGTTGATATGAAATGATACACAGTCTGACCTACAGTGATACAATATCGTCTTAAGCCAGCAGAATGAGTGAAATTGAATAAGATAGAAAATCTTAAAAAAGATCTGACTCTTGCACTTAAAGCAAAGAGTATCCGTATCCAAGCTCCGATTCCAGGATTATGACTTGTCTGAATTGAAGTTCCGAATGAAAACCGTCAAGTCATATGAATCAGAGAAGTTATAGAAAGCAAAGAATTCCAAAACCATAAATCAAATCTTGCACTCGCTGTTTGAAAAGATATTAATTGAGATTATATAGTAGGGGATTTGGCTAAAATGCCGCATTTGCTTATTGCATGACAGACATGAAGCTGAAAATCTGTTTGAATGAATGGTTTTATATTAAGTCTTCTTTATAAGAATTCTCCGGATATGTTAAGGATGATCATGATTGATCCCAAAAGGGTTGAGCTTTGAATTTATAATTGAATTCCTCATCTACTAACACCAGTTATCAACGAACCAGAAAAAGCCTTAAACAGTCTTAAATGGTGAGTGGCTGAAATGATGAGAAGATATGATATCCTAACACAAACAAGATCCAGAAATATAGATGAATACAATAAAAAAGTTCATAAGAAAGAAAAACTTCCAAATATCGTAATTATTGTTGATGAACTCTCTGATTTGATGATGAGTGGAAATAAAAAAGAAGTTGAAAATGCAATCGTAAGAATAGCTCAAATGGCAAGGGCAGTCTGAATGCATTTGATCATAGCGACACAAAGGCCATCAGTTGATGTAATTACATGACTAATCAAAGCAAATGTTCCATCGCGTATAGCTTTTACCGTTGCGAGCTTGGTGGATTCAAGAACAATTTTGGATAAAATGTGAGCTGAAGATTTGCTTGGAAAGTGAGATATGCTTTATTCTCCAAGCTGATCGATTGAACCGGAAAGAATGCAATGAGTACTTGTAGAAACTGAAGAAGTGGAATCTGTTGTTCATCACATTAAAAGGACAATCGATCCTGCGATGCTTGAAGATATCTATGATAAATCGATTGTTGAATGAGAATCCAGTAATTTTGATTGATCAATTGTTGCTTGAGAATATGATGAGGATCCAAAGATTTTAGATGAAGCCATAAAAGTTTGCAGAGAAGCTTGAAAAGCTTCAACATCACTACTTCAAAGGAGACTTAA
>CAYWJC010000224.1:0-7319 GCA_964458505.1 uncultured Candidatus Peribacteria bacterium
AGATTATATAGCATTACCAAAAGAAAACTGATATCAAAGTCTTCATACGACTGTTATTTGAATTTTAAGAGAGTTAAGAAAACAACCGACTGAAATCCAGATAAGAACCAAGAATATGCATTTGCAAGCAGAGATTTGAGTGGCTGCTCATTTTGAATATTCTGAAAGCGGAAAATCTATAATCGCAAAAGATACATATTGGGTTTCTGAAATAAAAAACATAGTTGATAACTCACAGGAAAAAGAGGATTCTGAATTCATGAGCAATATGAAATTATGACTTTTTGATGACAGGATATTTGTTTTCACTCCAAAAGGAGATGTCATAAATTTGCCAAAATGATCAACTCCGATAGATTTTGCATATTCTATTCATTCAGATTTAGGGAATCATATAGCATTTTCCAAAGTAAATTGAAGAATAGTTCATCTTGATTATGAACTTTCAAATTGAGATACAGTGGATATTGTAATCGATAAGAATAGACATCCACTTATCACATGGCTTTCTTTTGTTAAGACAAACAGAGCTAAAGATGTCATAAAAAGCTACATAAACAAAGTTAATAGAGATGAACTTATAGAAAAGTGAAAATTCATACTGAATTCATATCTGCAGAAGAATTTTTGAATCATTCTGGATAAGGAGTTATCGATTCTAAAGAATATAGATTCAAAAATTCTCGATACAAAAGAAAAAGAGGATTTGATAGTTCAGATATGAAATCTTTCAAGACGACCTTCAAGTATTATAAGATCAGCATTGGAAAGTTCAAACAATCAAAATCTTATAAAATTGAAAATAGAAAAACCTATACAAAATAAAATTGAGCATAAGGTAAAAATCGAAGAAGAAATAACCGATGCTATAATAATTTGATGAGAAAAGAATATTCCTTACAAAATAGCACATTGTTGTAATCCTACAAAATGAGATAAAATTGTTTGATATATGACTAGAACTGGTGTTAATATCCATAAAACATCTTGTCTTTTTTTAAGGAAATGAAATTTTGAAAGATTCATGCAAGCAAGATATGAATGAAAAGAGCAAAAATGAATAACTTTTAAAGTTGAATTGATTTTTGAAAATAAGATCGGTGTTTTAAAAAATCTTACAGATATCCTATTTCATATGGATATAAGCATTGAATCATTGAATACTGAAAAACTTCCGAAAAATCTTGTAAAGAATATTATGACATTAGAATCAGGTTATGAGGATTATTATATTTTTGAAAGGCTTGTGGATAGGCTTAAGTCGACTATTAACGAATTCAAAGAAGCAATTTTGATAGAAATCAAATAAATCATAAATTTATTTTTACCTTGTATTGAAGAAAAAATTTTGGAATTAATAAGGTTTTATTATAATAAGAAACATTCAAAAAAAACATAAAGTTGGAGTTTTCCATGAAATTTTTGAAATGTAAAAAAACTTTGAGATTTATTTAATAAGCTAAATTAAAATGAATAAAGATCTTTCATTCTACAAGGAAAAAATAGATGAAATAAAAATCGAATTAAGCAAAGTGATAATTTGACAGGAATCATTGATTAAAAGTTTACTTATAGCACTTTTATCGGGTGGACACATTATTTTGGAATGAGTTCCATGACTTGCCAAAACTCTTTCTATACAAACACTTTCAAAAACATTGGATTTGGATTTTTCAAGAATCTCTTTTACTCCGGATTTATTGCCTTGAGATCTTTTGTGATGACAAATCTATAATCAATCCGAATCAAAATTTTACACAAAAAAATGACCGATTTTCACGAATTTTTTGCTTGCCGATGAGATTAATAGAGCACCAGCAAAAGTACAGTCAGCTCTTTTAGAGGCGATGCAAGAAAAAATGATCACAATAGCAGATGAAACTTTTAAACTTGATAAACCTTTCCTTGTTTTGGCAACGCAAAATCCTATCGAACAGGAATGAACCTATCCTTTGCCAGAAGCACAGCTTGATAGATTCATGTTAAAGACTATTATCACATATCCGACAAAAGAACAGGAAATCCAAATAATGAAAATATCGAATGAAGAAAATAAAATAAATAAAGTGTTATCAAAGAATGACTTGATTGATCTTCAATCAAAGATAAATGATGATGTTTTTGTAGATGATAAAATTTATAATTACGTGAGTGATATTATTTTTGCAACGAGAGACGCAACAAATTTTAAAATTGAGAAAATATCAGATTACATAAGTTTTTGAGTTTCTCCACGTGCGTCCATTTCTCTTATTAAAGCAGCAAAAGTAAATGCTTTTTTGAACTGAAGGAATTATGTTGTTCCGGAAGATATTAAAGAATTAGCTTATGATGTTTTAAGACATAGGATTGGATTAAGTTTTGAAGCGTTATGAGAAGATATTAGTGCTGATGATATAATCAAAATCATATTGGATAATGTGATTGTTCCTTAATATCTTGAGAATGATTTCTTGATAGCTTTTCACCAATCAACATTTTCAAGATTTTCAATAGTTACTACATTGATATCAGACACATTTAATCAGTATTTTCAAGGATTTTTTTCAATAGTTTTAACCACTGTTCATATTGCATTGTTTAGCTTGGATTTATCAGTGCTTCATAAAATCTTATGTAAAACCCTCCAAACAGAATCGCCTTTTTCAATTTTTACAAGAGAAGGCTTCATAATTTTTACATCTCTAAATTTGGGTTTTAAATCATTTAAATAAATATATTTATCAACAGAATATCAATATCTATATTCATCATTTAATAATGAATTATTTAGTTCATAAATGTTTAAATTTTCTGAATATTCAGAATCATTATTGATTTTATTTAAGCTTTCTATTGAAATTATCTCATCATTTGTTTTTTTGTTCTGCTCTGAAATAAATAAAAACGGGTCTCTTTTTTCTGAAGAAATATTCCCACTAGTTTCGGGATTGTTCACAAAAAGAGATTCTTTAGATAATATTGAATTATCTACTTTGAAAAAGTTAAAATGTTCATTTGCTGAGATAGTTAATCTTCAGACTGAATCTATAACCAAAGCATTTGCAATTCATTTGCTGACTTTTTCTACAAGTCTTGTCCAATAAGCAATCCCATCGACTTGTCAATCTGAGCTTATCATTCTATCAAGATCCAATAGTAGCTTATCATTTTTTTTGAGCAAAAAATCAATTTTTTCTTGTTTTTGTGTTAATGATAATTGTCTATCTTCTCTTATTTTGTTTATTTTTCTTTCTAAGCTCTCAATATATTTTTTTGTGTCTCTTTCAAGAAAACCTTTAAAGAATCAAGCATTTTTAAGGTCATTTTTTTCGAATCTTATTTTAAGATCCTCGCAAAGTCTCCTTTTATATGCAATTTCTAAAGCATCTCAATTTAGTTTTCATCCATTTTTCTTTACTATTTCTTGATATAATCTCCAGCCTTCAATACTTGCATTTTCTTCATCTAATCTTGTTTTTTGTTTGACTTCATCATTGTCTAATCTTGTTTCTTTTGCCACTTCTAAGCTTTTTCATATAAACATCGATGCTGCGGTAATATTTCGGAACGGGTTTATAGTTTTAAATGAAACAGTGTCTATCGCATCATAAATAATCCTTCAATATTTGAAGATATTTAAAAATCATTGAGAGATTCATGATAATTTAATTTTTGAGTCTTTTTCAACATTTTTTTTGTTTTTTTGTAACTCAGTTTGTTCTTTTTTATGAATTTCTGAATATTTTGAAAAATATGATCTGATGGAAGTATTTCATTTTGATAAATCTGTAGCTTTTTTTAAAATATAGGATGAAATCTTATTTTTGGTTTCAGTAGTTTTGAATCATAATTCAGCCAATATTCCAAAAATACTTTTTCTTGTTTTACCTTCTGAAATATCTTTTGAAATAGGCTTCCAATTTATTTCTTCCTTTGTAATATTTTTTCTTTTTTCTTCAGCTTCCATAAGTGTTTTAAATATTGACCTTCATTGTTGATGTTTTTCAGAAACAGGATCATTATTTTCATAATTTCAAGATATATTTAAATTGATCTCAGAATCCATAACCATTTCTTCTCATCATGTAGCTAATATAAATTCCGATTCACTTTCTTTGTTTAATGTCTGAAAAGTTTTTAGCTTTCATTCAATTTTAGATGCTTTCTCCGTTACTTGATTCATTTGTCTTAAGATATCAACAAATTCTTTAGTTATAGCATCTTTTTCGCTTTCAATATTACTTAAAGATTCTTTAGTTTTTAAATTTTCAATAACATTTCTTAAGTGTTCTACGGTACTGTTTAATCATTCATGTTGAATTTTTAGATTATCGATGTCGATTTCTTCTTTTTCTATCGGAGGATTATCTATTTTAGGAGTATCTGCAAGAGCTCAAATACATTTATCTTTAATATTTGATATCATTTCCCCTAAGAAAGATTTTTTAAATTTTTCTTTTAATAAAGAAACCCTAGATTTAAGGTTTTTCATAATTTATTTTTTAATAAATAACCTATCATTATATTTGCTTTTATTTATTTTTCAATTATGCGATTCAATTGAGAATATTTTTTAGGAATAAAATAAAATTTTATTATAATATTTTTAATAAATGAAAAAAATATGACTAAAGAAAAGTTTAAATTAATAAATCTTGCAACAGTTAAAAAAGTTTCGAGTTTATTCTCTTGAAATTATAAGACGATTTTTCATTGATCTTGAATAGAATTTGAAGAATTGAAACAATATTCATTTTGAGAAGAAGTCAGAAATATCGATTGGTTGACTTCAGCGAAAACTTGAAAAACTTTCATAAAAAGATTTCAAGAGGAAAGGGAATTGGAAGTGCTTTTTTTGGTTGATATTTGAGAATCAATGTTTTTCTGATCATGAGATAAAATCAAAATGGATATTGTGTTTGAGCTTTTCAATATTCTTTCTTTTTCTTCCTTGAAAAACAATGATAAGATTTGAGCGATTTTTTTTGAAAATGAAATAAAAAAAGAGTTTCAATCAAAAAAATGACTTTCGAATCTTCTTAATATTGGTAAATATCTGGTTGATATAAAACAAAATGAAGTTTTATCTTGATCGAATATAGATGCAATTCTAAATAAATTATATTTAAAGAAGAAAAAAAACAGTCTTATTTTTATTTTAACAGATTATATTTGAAACTTGAACAAAGTTCATTTTAAAGCCTTATCAGTCAAAAACGATTTGGTTTATATTAATGTTTTTGATGAATTTGAAGAAAATTTGACATTAAGATGAATTTTTAACTTTACATGAAATGCTAATATAAATTTGAATGATATAAATAAATCTAAGCAGTACTTTGAATCTAGAAAAGAAATCAAAGCAAAATTCAAACATGAAGTATTGAATAATTCTTGAGATTATATGGAAATAAGCAATAGATCAAATGTTTATGCTGTTTTATATGATTTTTTTAAATTAAGAAAAATATAATATGAAAGATATTTTTGATATTAAGGATGTGATTTTTTTGAATTTTTTTGATTCAAAATTTTTTAGTTATTTTTCAGTTGTATTTGCTGCTTTATTTTTTTTGCTTATAGTTTTTTATGTCTACAGGAAATTTAAAGAAAAATTACAACTTATAGAAGAAAGAGAATTAAGAAAAAAGAAATTAAAGGACGAATATATAAATTGAATAAAAAGGATTTCTAAAGATGATCAGGAAAAAATATATAAACTAAATTTTTTGGTAAGAAAATATTTAGAAGAGTCAAAAAATATAAGTAAATCCACAAAAAAAACCAAAAATGAATTAAAAGATTTCTGAGATGATAATTTAAATGGTTTTTTCGAAATCTGTGAAAAAGCTGAATTTTGAAAATTTAGTGAATTTGACTTTGAATCCATGAAAAAGATGTGATTGAATGTAATTGAAAAATATTAGAGATATGGTTAATCCATTATAAAAAATTCTATTTTTAAAATGTCAATATCCTTAATTTTGACATTATTGTTTTTTTTAGTAAAAAGAAGTTAATTCTTATGTTTTAAAAGGAATGAAAGGTATTTTTTTAGTATTTAACTAAACAATATGAAATGTTTAGATTTATCTTCAGAAGCAGCGTTAAATAGTTTTCTTGAAGGTACGGATTCGCCAGAAATTATTTTGCTTAGCGATATGTCTTCGATTTGAGATTCATTGAATATAGTTAATAAAATCGATCAAATATGGGAGAGAATAAAAAAAATTATAGAAAATACAGAAAATCCAGTTTCAAATAAGCTGAAAGAATTGTATGTGAAATCAAGATTTCAAGGGGCTTGAGTGGAATTGTTTTTTAAAGAACCGCCCAGAGAGCATTTTGAATGAGCAAGATTATGACCCATAGCGTGTGTTTATGATGAAGATTGAGAATTAATGTATGTTAACCAATCATATTTAATTGCATCAGGAATAATTGATCTCGCTAGAGAAAAACCTGAGCAGTGGAAAAAGATAGTCTGAGAATACAGATATAATAATTTTAGTTTGATTGAAAATGTTAAATATTTAGCAAAAGAAAAAATTACAATTAATTGAATCGAAACATCTAGACTTTTTGATGTCATATATGATCAAGAAACTATTGCAAAAATTCATAAAAATTATTCTGTTTTAGATGAAAAATGATGATATAAGGATATTTTTAGAATGAAGCTTACCGGTAAATATTATTTATGGAAAACTCTTGAAAATAAAAAATTTAAATGAAATATCAGATCTGCAATAGAAGTTCATAAAGATCATCCTTTAATTACAAAAAAAGTAGAAAAAGTTAGAGCGATAGAATTGGATAATTTATCATCGATAAGTTTTTGATTTTGAGATACAATTGAAAAATTCAAAAGAGTTTGTGATTTTGTTTTGAAATGATGATCTTCAGAAGAAATGTTTCAGGAATTAAAGAAAATCTCTGCTTTTTGAGATGTTTTTATTGATGAATGATTGTACTTAACTAGATGATTTGATGGAGTTAATCACTATGCCAACAAACAATTTTTATTGAATTCTACCTTTATGAATCATGATGAAATCGTACAAGCATTGAATGATTGAAATTTTGCAAAAAAACTTTATTGAAGCACAGAAAAAGATGTAAAAGTTTATTTGGAATCTCTTGAAAAACAGCCTAACTGACATTATAATGGAACCTTTTTCCCAATAATTTGATTTAATAATCTTTGAGAACCTATTTGTTCAAATATAAATTATGATACTTTTTTAGTTAATTGACCTGATTATCCTCAAAACAAATGAAAATGAATCAAGAAAACTTTTTGAATTTGAGCTCCTGAATAATTAAAAACTAAAAAA
>CAYWJC010000225.1:0-3772 GCA_964458505.1 uncultured Candidatus Peribacteria bacterium
TTACTCAAGATGGTGAGAATGTTTGAATGATGCATATTTGATTTCTGGAGCAAAATTTGTTATTCCTGGAAAACCTGAACTTATTCCTGTGACACCTTCGTTCTGAGATTCAATGACAACTGTTCTATGAGTACAAGAAAACGAAAAAGATGTGATAACCGTTGGAGGAGGTGTATTTAATTGAAAAGCAAATGAATGACAATGAAATACTAATTTAGTTTGAAATGGTTCTACTTGAAACTGAAGCGGATGAGCTTGATCTTGAAATTCAACATGATGATGAAGATAATTTAAATTAATATATGAAAAAATACTTATTCTACATTGTTTGATTATTGATTTTAGCTTTGATTATTATATCAATATTTAAACAGGACAATAATCCTTTAGATTATTCCAATAATACCACCTGAAGCTGAACTGGCTGAACAGGATCATGATATTCAGTATGAAATTGAAGATAAAAACTAAAACAAAAACATGAAAAAACTTCTCTACTTCCTTCCAATTCTCATTTCCTTTTTTTACTCTGATGCAATTCTTGCCAGAGTAAATAACTTAAGCGAGAATTCATTCCAAACCATAAACATACAAAACCAACAATGTGATGAGGTAAGGTATTCAACAATTTACAGTTGAAGTTATTTTACTCTTGCTGATAGATTCATAAATAATTCTCCAAATAACATCTTTTTATGGAATTGGAAAGAATCCAGAACTTGAAACTTTTTATTATATAATTTAACAAATACTTCTCATAATTGATGAGAAAGTGGACTGCTTGTATTTAATAGATCAATTCTGAGCCCGAATTTCCTAGTAACTCCTGGTCAAGACATAAGACATCTTACAACAGCAGAAGAATATAGAAATTGGAATTGAGAAACATCGTCTTTTGATTTTTGATTATGGACAAGAAGTACACCTTTTATTGATAGAGACTGAAGAGTATTCAATAATGCAAATATTAGAAATGATTGAAGACATCCTCTATCTCCAACAAGTCAACCAAATTTTGATGATGAAGTAAGAATTGCAACATATTTTGATAGTGATAACAATCTAATATCAACAAATGATAATCAATTAGTGGTTGAGTGTCAAAGATTCAATGTAAGATGGTGTTGAGATTGAATTCTTGATTCAGCTAATTGAGAACAATGTGATCTTTGAGCTCAAAACTGACAAAGCTGATCCACTTGTAATGCAAGCTGTCAGCCCGTTAATGTTGTGCAGATTACTCCAAGATGTTCAAATTTAACAGTAAATCCAAATTCAGGAATAGTACCATTTACGGCAAATTTTGCTTGAGTCTGAACAGATTTATGATCAAATCCAAACTATGCGATTGTAATACGTGATGGAAGCTGAAATATTGTTAATACAATAAATAATTCCACATGAAGCCACACTTTTACATGAGCCTGAAATTTCAACGCACAATTATTCATATCTACAAATATATGATGACAAACTTTATCGTGATTGACCTCAGCAGCATGTACACAATGAATAGTTGCAAATCCTAATCCAAATATATGTCAGGCATGAACTGTTTCATGAGTCCAAACCGGATCGATTTCGATTTGAACAATCTGACTTTGTTCTTTATGACAAACTGTTGGAAATTTTGTTTCGACAGCTTCTTGAAATACAACAAGCTACTCTTGGTCTTGTAATTGATTATCTGGATGAAATTGTAATGCAAGTTTTGAGGAAAGTATATTATCTTGTCAAGCATGAACAATATCCTGACCGCAAAGTTCTCAGATTTCAGTAGACACTCTGGGGTTATGTCAGATAAATTGAATTGTTTCAAATTTTGTTTCTTCTACATCATTAAATACAACAAGTTATTCTTGGTCTTGTAATTGATTATCTGGATGAAATTGTAGCGCGAGCTTTACTGTTACACCACCAAGTGGAGGCTGAGGTTGATGATGAGGAACAGTACCTCCAGCATGTTTATTGATAAACCCTGCACCATTTATAAATACTCTAACATGACAAACAACTTGTCCAGATTGAGTATTGCTTAACTTCTGACCTATCAGACAAAATAATTGAACAATAGTCGATTCTTCAACTATCAGGCTTTGAACGTGATATTTAAATCAGAATATAGATGTTGATGATATAATTTCCTGAAACATTTTGGCTTATTGAAGTCTCTTTACATTGGTAAGTAATATCTGAAATACATGATCGATTTGTTTGGATTTCCCATCAACAAGTTGAAATGTTATAGCTTTAGATTTTGATCCAAAATGGAATTCCTGATGTGATATCCCAAACGTTCCGATTCCAGGGTGAAGTACAATAACACCATGAAGTGCTCCAATTCCAGGGCCCACTCCATCAATAACAACAAATCCATGATTCAGTATTGATATAATAACAAATCCATGACAAAGCAGTCAATCATTTGAGTCAAATAACGTGATAGTCTGAAATTGAGTAAGAATATTTTCAGACATCGACACGATAGTATTTAAATCTAATACAGGATGATTAACACTATCTCGAGTTAGTATGGTAAATCAATCAAATACTCTTTCAGGAGCAACAATTACAAAAGAATTTTCTCCCGCTAAGGTTTTGGCTAATTGAGAAAGTGTTGTTCTTTTTTCATGATATAATTTAAGGAACTTCATATGAGATACTTCAGATTTCTCATCTTTAGAATTCTACAGAAATGTAAATCCTGATGAATTCTACCTTAAAGTAGAGCATTTTGATAAAATTTCCATGCCAGTAAGAGTTTCTAGAGCAGCAATTTCAAACATCTGATGATGAAGCGCATATTTATTTAGACCAGCTTGATACGATCTGTCATCAATAAATAATAATTTTATAGATAATTTAAAAAATTGAAATTTTGTTTTATCTGCTGTCAATAAAACATCAAAAGAAGAACAACAATTGGGATGATTATACGAGACCAGTGACTCAAATATTGTTAATTCCATTTCTGGTTCAATTTATGCTCAAGCAAAAATATTCAGCAATTCTTCACTTTCTGATTTTAATCCAGAAATAAGTATAAATAATTCAAATGAATTTGAAACTCTTAGAAATTTGGGTCAAAAAAGTAACGTTAAAACTGTCAACGGCTTAACCATAAACTCTTCACTTTCTCTTTCCTGAAAAAAGACAATAATCCTTGAATCTTGAAATCTGACGATAAACAAAAATTTAACATACGCTGACAAAGACTCAAGCTGGGCATTCATAGTAAAGAACTGAAACATCAGAATATCGAAAGATGTAGAGAGAATATCAGGAGTATTCATTACTTTGAACTGAGCCATCCAATCTCTGGAGAATGAAACAACACCGAACCAATTGGTCGTTGATGGTTGACTATATTGAGACTCTTCAAATCTTGTAGACTCAAGAACTTACATAAGGGCAACAAACTGATACCAGTCACTTTCAACCTGAGTTATCATAAAGTATTCATCCCGTGCACTCAAAAATCCACCACCTCAGCTTTCAAACTACATAAGTCAATTTAGTTTGAATAGGGTTGCAAGATAAAATAGATATAAAGATATAAAAACTGTCAAAAAACTTGACAGTTTTTATATTTTGCATATAAGTAACATACTTGATATTTTACATTTAAAAAATTATCACTATAATATAATGTTTCTAAACTACATATAAATTAAAATTAACATTAATTGAATTAACATGAAAAAACTTCTCTACTTCCTTCCAATTCTCATTTCCTTTTTTTACTCTGATGCAATTCTTGCCAGAGTAAATA
>CAYWJC010000226.1:0-1527 GCA_964458505.1 uncultured Candidatus Peribacteria bacterium
AGTCGAATAATAATTATATATTAATTTAATATATAATTATTTTTAATAGATTGTCAAACTAATTTATAATTTATAATCTATATAATCACCGATATCGATATTCTTATTTCAAATAATCTTATTTAATTTGATTTCATCATATTCATCTATTTCCGGCGCTCTCAATTCCCTTCTTATAATAGCTTTCTCTTTATCGAAATCCATAACAATTCAGTTGACTATTTTTCATTTTTCTTTGAGTTTTTTGTTTGCATAGATTTTTCCTAGAATTTCATCTATTTCATTTACTCTTCTTATTGAGATTTCATCGCTTATCTTATCTTCAAGCTTTGAGCTTGCTGCTAAAGGTTCATCATGGTATTCAAAAAGGGCAACACTGTCGAATTCATATTTCTTTATAAAATCTTTAAGTAATTTTATATCATTGTCGGTTTCACCGGGAAATCCTATTATGAATGCTGTTCTTAAATGATTTTCTGGAAAATTTGTTTTAATATAATCAAGCAGATTAAAAATTTCAGAAGTATTATAGTATCTTCACATTTTCTTAAGTATATTCTCCGAAATGTGTTGAAATGGAATATCAAAATATGGAATAAATTTCTTAAATTTTTTTAGTTTTTCAAGATTTTCCAGTGTCAAATTATCTGGATACATGTACAAAAGACGATATTTGAAGTCTGCAGGAATTTTTTCAATTTCAGAAAGCAAATCTATAAGTCCTGTTTTTCAGTAGATATCAACTCAATATCTGGTCGTATCTTGAGCTATTATCTCGATTTCTTTGATTCAATTATCCAACATAACATGGATTTCTTTGATTATTTCTTCAATTGGTCTTGATTTCTGTCTTCATCTTATTTTTGGAATAATACAAAAAGTACAATTATTATCGCATCCTTCTGCAATTTTTAAATATTCATATCAAAACGGAGCATTTATATAAGCTCTGGTTTCTTCTCAATTCCAGATAAAGGCTTTTTTATCAAGTTGAGATCATCAGATTTTTTCAAGATAATTATTTAACTTTTCATTATTGAGTCCTATTTTAAGCTTGCTCAAATTATCTTTATTTAAAGAGATTCTTGAATTTTTATTATCAAAAAGCACATCTTCAATTGTAGAATAGTTTACAAATGGGATTATTTTATAAAGATTTGATAATGAAGCCAAAAATACATCGTTTTTAACAGAAATATAACAACCTAAAATAATTATTTTTTTTCAAAGTGAGTCATAATGCTTTATTGTCTGCTCTGATTCGAGCCTTGCTGTTGACAAAAATCAACAAGTATTTATTATAACAAACTCTACTCATTCATCTTCAGGGTCCTCAAAATATTCAATCTCAATTTTATCTGAAAATTTAAGAATTTCTCAGATAGCAAATTCAAGATCTACAAGATTCTTATTACATCAAAGATTGACAGAAGCAAATTTAAAGGCCATGTTTTAAAATTATTTTTAAAATTTTGAAAGATTATATTTTTAACTTCCAAATTTGAAAGTTTATTTTTGAGAAAATAT
>CAYWJC010000227.1:0-3568 GCA_964458505.1 uncultured Candidatus Peribacteria bacterium
AATAAAATTAATAGTAACTTCTACAAGTCCTTATAATTGTGCGAGTCAACTTGTAATACCAAGCGTTTGAATTTCAACATCATTAAAACAGTGAGAAAATATTGTAGAATTTATTTCTCCTTCGAGCTGAGAAGTTAAATTTTCTTGTTCTATGTGAATGTATAGCTGAAAATTTATTGTAGAATGAACCTCAGGAAATACTATAAATGAAAATACAGCACAAATTAATCAAGATGATTCCAGTTCACAAAGTGCAGTTAAATGTTGATTATCAAATACAAATCAAACGTGAAAATCTGAATGATGTAATGCTGGCTCTATCAAAACTCCAACTGAAACCATAAATTCTAATTCAACTGATTCAGAAGTTGAAACAATTAATCTAAGTTACTCATCCCAATGATTATCTTGAAATATATCGGCTTCTGCTTGAAAAAAATATAAAATCATTATTGATGTGAAAGATACGATTTCATGATGTATGAGCACAATTTTAATACCATGACTTGATGAAAATATTCAAATGTTGAAAGCTTGAAATAAAGTTGTTTTCAATATTGATCCAAAAGAAAGCTGACAATATCCTATAACTTGTGCAATGTGAGTGCCTCATTGATTCATAAACGTTAACTAATGAAAATTCTTAAGATTATTTTAAACACTCTGATAATATCTTTTTTGCTTAATTTTTCTTGGGAATTTTTACAATCTCCTTTCTATGATTGTTTTGATGAAAGCTTACGATCAAATTATTATCATTATATTTTAGCTATTTTGGGAGATTCTATCTATACGATCATTATTTATTTCATAATCTCAATTTTAAATAAAGATTTGTTTTGGATAAAAAACTCATGGAACAGAAAAAACGTGATAAATTTAATCTTTATTTGATTTTTATTGGCTTTATTTATTGAATATAAATGAGTGTTTATTTTACAGAAATGGAGTTATTCCAATTTAATGCCTACGGTATATTGAATTTGAATAATTCCAATCTTACAAATGATGATTCTGCCTTTGATGACTTTTAAAATTGTTAAGAATCTAAATAGTCATCAATAATTGTAAAAAAAATAAAACGATATATAATTATATGTTTAATATTTAATTTAAAATTTATGAAAAAAATTATAATGGCGATGCTTTTGTTAATACCAAGTTTTGCATTCGCGCAAGATTACATTCCATGTTTCGGTCCAGGTATGATGTATGGAATTTGAGGATACTGAATCACAAGTTGGGTGTTTATGATAATATTTTGGTGACTCATAATATGGCTTATCATAAGCCTAACGAAATGATCAATTTGATTTTGAGGTTATTCCAAAGATGATAAAAATAAGTCTATCGATATACTTAAAGAAAGATTTGCAAAATGAGAAATAACAAAAGAGCAATACGATGAAATGAAAAAAGAATTGGAAAAATAAAAATCCCTTAAGGGATTTTTATTTTAAATCAATTATTAATAAATCGTTTTTTTCTTCAATATTCTTAACTATTTCCCAAAACCATTTTTGAGCACTATTCAAATTTTTTTCCAAATCATCAAAAGAATTAAATTTCATCAATTGTTCAAGTTTTATGACTATATCATTTGGAAAATGTCTTGAAATATGAATTCTTCACCAATTATAAAGAATAGGTGTGTAATATATTCTTAAAACTCCAACAAGTGGCATAAAAATATATTTTATATAATAATTTGTCGCCTCAATGTAATTTCATCTTTTTATATATTTCTCAACTCTGGCATATTCTTTAACAAAATCTTTGTATTCCCCTAATGATTGAATTATTGAATTTGTTAATTTAATTTTATCGATTTCTTTAAATTTAATAATATTATCTTTATCAAAAATAATTTTTGGTTTAAACGCAGGATTTCAGTTCTCAAAAGTCATTCAGATGGATTTTTTTATTAACCAAACTTCAATATGCAAGCTTTCCGGAGTTCAAGAAATATGAAAAGTTTGTCATTTTTGATTCGAGGAATCATATATTGTCGAGATATAATCTAATGTTCAAATTTTTCATAAAATTTTTTGCACTTCCTCAAAGATAAAATCGATTTTTTCATCATTTGCGCATATGAAATAATCAATATCGGAATATTGATCTGTTTCGTTATTTGCATCGGATCAACCTAACCAACAAGCTTGTACATAATTTTTATTTCTGAAGTATTCGCTAACTCGATCTATAATTTCCAATCTTATTTTTTCCATCATAAATTTATCATTAATATATTACTTCAATACAATAAACTAGATCTTTCGATATTTTCTCTGTTATTTTTTCTTTTTCAAGAATTCCAAATTTTCAGACATAATGAACTCTTGGTTTTTTTGATATTTCGTTTAATGCAAATTCTATATGGCAAAATCAGAATTTTTTATCATGATTATCATGTCTGAATACACAATTTATAATTTTAAAGATTTTCCTTTCATCGTCATTTATTCTGATTTTCATATTATTTCTTCATATGTCAATTGAATCTATATGTAGACTCTCAACTAATTCTTTCTCAAGAGTTTCTTGAATGAATTCCATCGTTTTCATTAATTCATCATTATAATCTCATTTAAACATTACTGTTGATTTTGAAATCTTTGTTTTAAGTGTTTTTAAAAAATACATACCGCTTCTGTTAGATTATATTTTTCAATTATAGTAATGAATAAATTTTAATCAAATAACAATGCTTTTTAAATGTATTTTTGTGCATTTTTTCAAATAAAAAATACTCCCTAGGGAGTATTTTTTTTAACATAATCAAATTATTATGCTGCAGCTTCTTCAGTAGCTACTTCTGTAGCTTCAGCTGGTGTTTCAACTTCTGGAGTTTCTACTTCTGGAGTAGTTGTTTCTTCTGTCATAATATCATAAGGTTAATAAATAAAATGTTTTCGCATCATTTATCAACACGAACCCCAAGTATATGAATATTAAGACAAATAGCAATATTTAAAGTAAACTTAAGTATTTTAAATATTTAAATATCTTTTTTGAACTTCCAGGAATTTTCAATATAATATTAAGTTCTTCCAAAAAATATTTTTTAACTTCCCCTATATGGAAACAATAAAAAAAATTTTCAGTTTAAATAAAACATCTTCAAGACAAATAAACATTAATCCTTATCAAAATTTTTCTACTTATGCACTCTCCACACACAAAAAAAACAGAGCAAAAAATATATGACCTATTCCATCTAAATTAAGCGAAGATGAATTGGAAAAATGGGAATGAAAAGAAAGGGTTGGTGTAAGCAAAAAAAAGAAATCATAAGAATCAAAAAACTAAATATATATTCAATGTAATTATTAAATTAATTTTGGCTTTTCATATATTTATCCCATATATTTTTTAGTTTTCAATTTGCTCTCATTAACTCATCGAATGATCATGATTCAATTATCTCTCCTTTATCAAAAAGATAAATCTTATCAAACATGGTTAATAAATGTAGCCTATGAATTGATGAAATAATACATCTATCTTCAAATTTCTTAAAAATGTTTTTATAAATCATAAGCTCATTTACTGAGTCAACACTGCT
>CAYWJC010000228.1:0-4133 GCA_964458505.1 uncultured Candidatus Peribacteria bacterium
AGATCAATAGCTTTTTTAAGGTTTCATTCTCAACTTAAACTTACAAATCAGTTGATTGAATTATTTCATCCGTAAATTGTAGCAATAGCAACTCAAAAACTGTGTCATTGCAAGATTAATTTCTCTATTTTATAGTTTTCTCTTATGTAATTTATAACTGATTTTAGATCATCTAGTTCGTTATCTATTGAAGAATCAATAAAATCTCATTCACTTTGTCATTGTCAGCTAAAATCAAACCTGCATGTAAGATATTTATCTCAAAAATATTCTGCAAATTTTTTAGTGAAATTACTACTATCTCATGAAAATCAATGACAATAAACAATGGCAATGTTACTATCTGAATTGTTTTTAGTCCATACTTTCAGATTTTGTCATTTGGAATTTTTTATTAATAGCTCTTTTGTGTTCATTCTTTTATTTAATTAAGCTTTTTGTAATACCTCGCTTATTTTACTTTTAAGCTCATCTTTTCTGCTTGTATCGTAGTATCCTTCTATCTTTCAAAGAAATTTTCATTGATTAAAAATTAGCAAAGATGGATAATTTTTTATATCAAATTTACTTACGAAAGATCATGTAATTTCAACCTTTCTATACACCACATCCATATTTTGAAGTAAATCTTTTACAGGGATTGATTTAATAAGACATTCAATAGAATTTTCATTAAATAATTCAAGAATCAAAGGTTTTCCTGTTTCTTTAACATAAAAATCTATCTTATTAACATCTATAAGAAATGATACTTTCATGGGTTCACTTCAATATCTATCAACAAAAAGATCTGAAACCTTTCTTGGATCAGCATTAAATTCTTTTTTAATCTTTTCATATTCTTCTTTAGTTTTAGCAACTTTAATTGCTCCGATTGGACAGGCTTTTTCACAAATTCAACAAGAAGTACATTTTGAATTATCTATAGTTATTGATTTTGTTTTACTGTCCCAAATAAATGCTCAAAAAGGACAAGCCTTGATTCAGTCACACTCAGGAGCATTGTCACATATTTTATGATTTATTAAAACTGACATAATATGAAATTAGTTATAAATTAATCTATAATATATTCCCAACCTGGTTGCCATGTTTTTCTTTTTCTCCAGTCATCAGCAAAAGCTTGTTCCCAAGTCTTTCAGCTGACTAAAACATCCAAGGCTAACTGTGGAGCTTTGTGAGCAACAATTGCAATAGATTTATTGTCATAATTTTTCTTTAAATAATCAAGAAACTCAATTATTCTAGCTTTTACATCTTCATAACTTTCTCATTCAGGAAATCTATTTGAAATATTTTCTTCTTGCATAGGTTCAACAATGTCTGATGATTGGGCATTAAATTCTCAATAGTTACACTCTCTCAATCTTTTATCCTGAATAATTTCAACTTCATCTTTAAAAGTTAATTCTGCTGATTTTACAGCTCTTTTAAGATCAGAACAAAAGACAACATCAAAATGTTTACCTTTAATCTGATCTTTTAATTCAATTGATTGTTTTATTCCAAGTTCAGAAAGTTCAACGTCATACCAACCTGAAGAAATGTTCTTTTCATTATCAGTAGTTGTACCATGCACAAAATAGGTTATTTTTATCATATTTAATAAGGTTATTTAATTAAATTCCTTCCTAAATCTTTAAGTTCTTTTTCTTTTTCCTGAGGATTACTGCTTATTGCGCAAACATTTCAGATTATTTCAAGACCAAGGTGGTTACAGAAACTTTCCATAGTATTTATGCATTTTTTGACTGAATAAATTTCATCAGATTTATTTATATTTTGATTACCTTTTAGTTCTTCACCGCCTTTATAATTTCCTACTGAAACTAAAGCTACTCATTTTCCTTTTAACTCGTCAGAAAGATAAAATGGCAAACATCTGTCCATAAAAGTTTTCATGATTCATGTGACATTTTCAAAATATGTTGGACTGCCGAGAACAATATAATCTGATTCTAACATTTTTCCGTATAATTTTTGCATATCATCATTTATGAGACATTTTTTCGTTTTATGACATCCTCAACAAGCAAGGCAAGAAGCGATTTTAAAATCTTTCAAATTAATAATTTCATAATCCAACCCAGTCGCTTCAATAATGGTTTTTATCATATAGACCGTATTTTTCTCTCTTGGACTTCAAGAAATTCAAAGTATTTTCATAAAAAATTAGTTAAACTTTATTTTTTCAATATCACTAACTGTAATCCAGGCACATCCAGTTCAGAATCATGTCTTATCTATCTCAAAAGGTTCTACTTTTTCAGGCTTTTTCAAGAAAATCAATATGCAATATTTCTTTGATTCATACCAAGAATCGTAATTCATATTTATAAGACATATATCTTTTCAATATTTGTGGATTATTTCTTCGAATATTTTAGCTCATAAGTTTTCAAACTGTAGAATCTTTGAAACTTCCGCTTTTGCCGTGACTGACTTTCAGGAATCCTTGAAATAAAACATATCTCATTCTTTTACTCTATCCCAAGGAGTTCTTTTTGTTTGATACCATCTAGATTCAATAATCTTTTCTCAAGATAATATCTTTGGGATTAGTTTCCATTTAGGATTCATTATGGCAATGTGGTGCATAATTTCTAATTAAATTTAAATCCTAATTTAATCCTGTCCAACCAATGAACTTCTGGTAAAGGCAGATTGTATTTTTTTAAAAAATCATATTCCATCTTTACAATCCTATAATAGTTTCAACTTTTATCTCTGATTACTTTTTTTAATATTTCTTCTCCATAATTCACAATATCTAAATCTTTAATATCCACAATCTCAGATCATTCTGGAATATCTACCTTTATCTCCTCATCTCTCCACATATAACTCTCTTTTGTCACTTCTTCTTTTGTAAATGAATCATCAATTAGATAAGCTGCAGTGTCATTGAAATAAAATGGATTTAGTTTTCATGGAAAGAAGTTTCAAAGTATTCAGTCTTTATTCATTTGTTCGAAGATCTTATCAACCAATATATACCACTCTTCTTTAGAGTATTGTTTGTTTAGGATGCAATACGATTTATTTTTGAGTCAGACACATCAGAGACAGAAGGAACAACTCATCATAAATCTACTATAATATAGATGAGAAAACTCTCAAGAATTCATATTGCAGTATCCATTATCTCAAGGTGATGTTCATAGTCATCAATAAATATCAAAGGCATTTATAGCAGTAGTGAAATTGTCATACATCTTTTCAGAAACTCATTCGGCTCATGAAAAATTTCATGCCAATATTGCATTTCTTCAATCCTTAATCTGATAGGAATAATGGCTATTCTGAAGGTTTTCCGAAAAAAGAGTGAAGGTCGAATCTGACAAGTTTGAGCTGCTAATATTCATTCAAGGAATAGAACTGATTTTTTCCATATAACTTAAAAACTTTTCTTTTCTATCAAGAATTTCAGTTTTTTTATGTAAATATTCCTCTTTTGAATATTGAACATTTCAAATGCAATATGATTTATTCTCAAGATTATCACAAAAAATGCATTCAGAACATCACATCAGATTTACAGAAAACCATACATTATTTGAATCTATTATGCACCTTGAATAAAAAATCTTAAATGATTTTATTACTCATGTCGAAAAATAGACTATCTCAGAATTATTAACAACCAATACACTATTAAAAACATCTTTTGTATTTCAGGTAACGCAAAAACTATACAAAACATTTTCTGCATAAAAACACATAAAAGAAAGGTAAGCATTTTTCACAGCACCTACAGTTTCCGAAAAGGCCGAATTTTCAGTTTCCCAGAAATGCCATAATCTAGGTAGCCCATGCTCAAGCCATAATTCTTGCAACGATCACATAAAGTCAGCTGTATCTATATCTCATCCAACTTGGATTTCATCTATCGATCTATCAATGAAATCTCTATCATCAATAATCTTAACTCTCAGTGTGTCTGGATATCTTGATATCTTTCAATTTATATTATAAAACGAAAGTGGTTGCCAACTGGTAATTTCCTTCACAAAATCCCTAAAAGGAGTATTTTTTCTTTTCTCTTTAATAATGTTTTCCCATTTTTCTAATGTTGTAGCCATAAATTTATATAAAATTTAATATACTTCTTTATTATAACAATCCTCACAATA
>CAYWJC010000229.1:0-3377 GCA_964458505.1 uncultured Candidatus Peribacteria bacterium
AGATTCTTATTTAAAATAGCATCAAACTGCAAATCTGATTTTGATGTGGATATCTGAAAACTTCTTTTGGAATATAAAAATGAGAATTTGAATTATAAAAAAGACTATAAACTCTGGAATGAAGTTTATTCACCAAAAAGTGAATTGGAGATTTTTGAAAAATTATTAGAGGATAATATTAAAAACAATAAGAAAATTCATATTTCAAATATTAGCCTTCAGGAAGAGATACAAATTATCAAAGATATCTATTTGGATTTAGGCTATTTTAATGTTGAATTGAATAAATTTGAAATAGATTTCAAAAATTCTCCGGTGACGCTTTGAGTTAATATTAATAATTTGATGTATAGTTTTAAGGATTATAACAGAAAAAAGGAAGAAATTTTCTTTATTCCTCCTCCTCGTGAGCCAAGGCATCAAAAAAACCTCAAAAGTGGAATTAATTCTTGAGTTGTTTCAACAATACAGATTAACAACAATAATGAGGAATTTAATTTTTTGAAAGATCTTATTAATGAAGAAAAAATAAATCTTTTGAAATTATGAAGAAACTTATTCTACAACTATAAAAAAATAGGGTTTGTATTTGATGAAAGTGAAATAATCATTGAAATGAATTAGTTCTTAATAAGAGACTCATTAATTAGAGAATTCTCCATCTCCTTATCAAGCTCATCTTGGATTTCTTTCATTAATATCAAGTTTTTAATTGTGTTTTTGTTTTTAGATTTTAATTTTTCTTTGGTCTTAAGAATTATATAACAGTAAAGATAAACGATATTTGAATAAACTAAAATGTACATCAAAAGCAAAATCGTTGATATTATAATTAAATATAAGTCAAATTGAGCCATTAAGAAAATGTTTATTTTTGATAAATTAACATTTTCTTGGTTGTATGTGAAAATAAAATTTATGAAATCCATTTAATTTTATTGGTTACTAGTTTTTAATTCTTTAGTTTCTTTTAATTCTGCAAAAACAATAAGTCTATTCAAAACTGTTCAGATTGGCCAACATGTCATAAGACTCAATTCTTTTTTTCATTCTGGCCTATTCAGCACATCAACATCCCCCGGTTTTATGACCTTTTTTTCTGTTATAACATAAACATATTTCTTTTGACCGTAATATACAGTTATCTCATCCCCATAAACCAAGTTATCAAGAAGAACAAACACATCATTATATTCTCATTTTATCCATGGATAATTTGAACTATGTCAAAATATGAACATATTTCATGTTTCTCATGGTAATGCAGTTCCAGGATATCTTACCACTCATTTTTCAAGTTCGCTCATGAAAATATCCTGTAAATTCTCGTATGTCAATCATCTTCTTGAATCCACATCTACAAGCGGGATATTTTTTCAGATTTTTGGAATTATGATTCTGTTTTCATATGGCGTAATTTCAAGATCCAAATCAATGCTGCTATCTCTTGGGACCAATTTTTTCGGTGAAAATGAAGTTTGTTTTGTTAATTTTTCATCTTCTTCTATCTTTTTTTTCAGATTATTTTCTAATTGTTCATCGATTCATTCATCAGCATATACCTTGATTTTAGAATTATCGATCGTGTTCAAAATATCTTGTGATGAGTCTTTGAGAGATTGCGGATTAATGTAGCTGTAAATTATTTTTGAATATGCACTATAATTGGATATTCCAAGCAAAATGAAAAACACGAATGATGAAACCAATAAATAGTAAGATAAAAATTTTATCTTTCAAACAACATCAAAATTCTTGAAAAGTTTTTTAAGGTGAGAATTTTTTCTTGATGAATTGATTTTTTCGAATTCATTCAGGAAATCATTTTCATTGATTTGAAAAATCACTTCATTTTCATTATCTAACGAAACGCTTTCATTTATTTCGTTTGAAAGATTCAAGTTTTCTAAATCTTTTTCAAGATCTAAAATCATACTTGAAATTCCGTTGTTTTCTTCTTTTATTTCTAAATTTAGAATATCAAAATTTTCGTTTGTTTTTTGTGGAATCATTTTTATATTTATATTTATTTTTAATTTATTTGTTTTGCATAAGAATAATATCATATATATTTTTTTACGTCAAAAAAAGCCACTTGAAAGTGGCTTTTTTTATTGTGAAAATAATATTTATTTTCTATTTAATTCTCTATATTTCCCTCTTATTATAGCTTTTTCTCTAACTTTTCTGTCTGTAAGTCATTTTACATTGTATCTTTCATTTCTAAGCTTATTTGTAAGTCTAGTCTGAAAAAACATTTTTTTATATCTCAAAATAAGTTTCTCGTTAGATTCATTCTTATTTTTAAAAGCGTAAATAATCATTGAAGATCTCCTGTATTAAATAAATAAAGTGCGTTTATTGTATTAAAATTAGATTTAAAGTCAAATTTTTAATAAAATATCGTCTGTATTATTAGAAAATTGGTCAATTAATGATATTGTTCTGTCTGGATTAGTTTTCCATTCAATGGGATTCTGATTCGGTTTAATTTCAAAATTAACGTCTTTATATCTGATTATTTGTTCCATAATATACAGTAGTTAAAATATAATGATTTGACTATACTAAATTTATATAATTTGTCAAGCTCTATTTTTTAGATTTACGTTTTAACAATTTTGTAAGCTTATTTTTAAATGTTTTGCAATTAAGAGAAATACATTCTTTATAATTATCTGCTTCAATTCCTTTTTCTATCATTTTCAGTCAACCATTTTTTTCTTAATCTGATTGATTGAGGCGTAACTTCTACATATTCGTCATCTTTTATATAGTCAAGAGCATCTTCTAAAGTCATTTTTCTTATTGGAGTAAGCTTAATTGCTTCGTCTGTTCCTGATGCACGGATATTTGTTAGTTGTTTATTTTTTGTTGGATTAACAGTAAGATCTCATCATTTCAAATGTTCACCTATAATCATTCATTCATAAACTTCAGTCGTAGGTTCAATAAGAATAGGTCATCTTTCTTCAAGTTTCCAAAGACTGTATGCCATTGCTTTACCAGGAAATCCTGAAATCATAGATCAAATATCCCTTTTTTCAATCGTTCATTTATATTCTTCATAATGTGAAAATGAAGAATACATTATTCATTCTCATTTCGTATCAATAGTGAATATTGATCTGAATCATAGAAGTCATCTTGTTGGAACATCGAATTCCATAGTTGTTATTCAATTTTCAGTTTTAAGATCCTTCATTATTCATTTTCTTTTTCCAAGTTTTTCGATAGCCACTCAACCGAATTCTTCAGGAACAATAACTATAACTCATTCCATTGGCTCAAGCTTTTTACCGTTTTCCTCTTTAAAGATTACTTGAGGACATCCGACTTGAAGCTCATATCATTCCCTTCTCATTGTTTCGATAAGT
>CAYWJC010000230.1:0-9424 GCA_964458505.1 uncultured Candidatus Peribacteria bacterium
TGATAAGATAAATTTTTCTTGAATTGGATGAGAAAAACTGGTTTGTCACACAAAAATAACAAAATACTGAGAATCAGAATTCAAGGATTCACATAAAGAAATCAATCTATTTGTTTGACCCGAGTGAGGGTTTAGCGATAAGGAAATAGAAGAATTTGAGAAAAACTGAGCTCAATTCATCAATTTTTGAGAAAGAGTTCTGAGAACTGAAACTGTTTGAATAGTTGTTGGATTTTCTATTTTAAATAATTGATTTGACAAATTGATATTTTAGTTAATATAATAATTATTAATTTATAATAATCGTATTATGATACGCAGTAAATGACCAACTTTAGAGGAAATTAAATTAGCTTATGAAATGAACGATGAAATAAAAAAAGCATATGAAGCCATTGAAGATGCTGAGGATGTTATTCAAACAAAAAGGCAAATCATAAAAAAAATGGAAGCAATAATATGACAAAAATGTTGAGGCTATGTTGAAACCAGGGAAAGCAGAAAAGAGGGGTGAGTACCAGTTTTTTATAGGAAAGTTAGCAAAGACTGACCGAAAAGCCCAATTAATATAAAAAATAAAATTGAACAGTTGCTTTTTATAAGGTATATTAAATTTGATCAGTTAGAAGTTATGGAGCTAGTATGATCAACTTTTTGCGAACCAGTTATATGTATCGAAAAACTTCCAGACTGAATATTATTTGAATGAAATAACCAGTTTGGAAAATATAATTTTATTCAAAAAAAAGGAGTACAAATAATAGAGAATCCTGATTTATACATTTGAAACCAAAATCTAAAGAGTTGTGAAATAGAAATAAGATTTATTTCAGAAGAAGCAGGAGGGAAATCCTTTAAAAAAACTTTAAATTACTTAGATTATAGATAATAACAAACTGCCAAATTAATATGACAAAAACTTTGTTGTTAAGATTTGACAAGTAAATATTTTAGTTAATATATAAAATTAATGTTTATGAGAAATACTTGACCATCAAAAGAGGATATGGACTATGCTTACAAAGCAAAAAAGTATATAGATGTGGCAAATAAAGCAATTAATTATTGTGATGTTGAATTAAAAAAATCAAAAGATACTGAATGATCAACAAGTCATATATGATTAATTCTTGATTTTAAGAAATCGGTGATAGCAATAATAGCAGAAGAAACATGATATATTTGCTGAAGTAATACAAAAGAAGAAAAATTAAAATTAATTAACCGAATAAAAAAATTAAAATTTTTAGATTTTTTTGATTTTAGCAGAGAAGAACAGTTTGAATTAGCTAATGCAAGTGATCATATTTTCTGAATAAGAGTTTGAGATCTTCCAAAGTGAATCTATTTTGAATATAATGTAAAAAATGACGAGTATATTTTCATTCATGAAACTGGAATTGTAATTGTCGAAGATGAAAAACTCTTTGAGGATAATAAATTTTTAAAAACATATGATGTGGAGTTTAAATATTTCACTAAAAAATGATCGAAATTTGTTAATAAAACTTTAAAATATTTAGATTATAGAAAAAATTAATTATTTTTGATAGAGTTCAATTTTTATATGGATAAATCAAGATAAAAAATTTTGATTGTTATACATATACATCTCAAACAATATAAAATAAAAAGATTTCTTGAAAAAGAAGTCTTTTTTAATATACTTTGGGCCATATTGTTTTATTACTTTAAATTTTTATTTTATGAAATGAATTTGAGCTAGAATTGCCGGTGTAATTATAATACTTGCAGTGACTTTCTATATAGTTTTCCCTTGGTCTGCATTCAATATTAATTTACCAAATTGAAATGATTATAAATTATGACTTGATCTTCATGGTTGAGTTGAACTTGATTACAAGATTGATTTGGATACTGCGAAATCAAAATGAGGAAGTTACAATGAAAAAGATATAACAGAATGACTTAAATCAATTGTTGAAAAAAGGGTAAATTCATTATGAACTGCCGAACCTACTATTTTATCAGCAAGTTATGGGAATGAATCACATATAGTTGTTCAGATCCCTACTTCAAATTTTGAATGAGAAAAGCTGACAGAAGAACAAATCGTGGCAAAAAACAATGAATATATACAAAAAGCTAAAGATACAATAGGAAAAGTTGTAAGACTTGAATTTAAAGAAAAGAAAACAAAGATCACCGATGATGATAAGATGCAAAGAAAAGTGATAGCAGATTCTGCTTTAAAAGAAATAAAAACAAGTGATATTGATTTTGATACAATAGCAAAAAAATATAAAGACTCTTATGAAAATGTAGAATTTCAAATTTGAACTTGAACTAAAGATACATTACCTTTGGAGGCAACTTTCACTTGAATGGAAAATGTTAAAACTCCATATATAACTGATATCATCAACTCTACAAAATCATCATCTTTTACTTTATGAGCTGATAACAAGCTTCAAGAGTTACCTTGAGATGCTGGATATTCTATCGTAAAAATCAATGAAATAAAAAAAGAAGAAAAGGAAAGAGATGTAACTACTTGAACTTGAGAAACTGCTAAGACAACAAAAGAAAAATATATTGAAACAACTTTTGACTATGAAGTTTTATTTATAAGCCAAAAGCCAAGTGAGTGGATGTCAGCAAAAACTGTAGCTTGAGATATTCTTGATGAAAGATATCTTACTAGAGCTTCTGTGAGCATTTCTCAAGGAAGTTTTCAGCCACAAGTTGAATTGCTTTTCAATGATAAATGAGCGAAGATATTTGCTGAATTAACAAAAAGATTAGTGGGGCAGCCTCTTGCTATATTCGTATGATGAGAACTCCTAGCTTCACCAACAGTTCAAACAGTAATTCCAGATTGAAAAGCAGTTATAACATGAGATTATACTCCAGAATCAGCTAAAGAACTTGCAAACAATATCAATACTTGAATAGTTCCAGCACCGATTTACCTTACTTCAGAAAGGGCAATTGATGCTAAGATTTGATGAGATTCATTGAAAGTAATAATTTATGCTTGAATAATTTGATTCTTGCTTATTCTAGCTTTTCTTGTTTTAATATATAGAGTATCAGGTTTCCTTGCTTGAATTGCGCTTCTTGCATATATAATGATTGTTATTGCAATTGTTAAATTAAGTTGAATCGTTCTTACTTTATCTTCAATAGCATGATTGATTCTTTCTATCGGTCTTGCAATCGATGCTAACATTTTGATTTTTGAAAGATCAAAAGAAGAGCTTAGAAACAAAACTGAAGTAATAAAATCTTTGAGCATCGGTTTTGAAAGATCATGGTCAGCGATTTGGGATTCTCATGTAACTTCATTTGTGAGTGCTGTTATATTATTCTTGTTTTGAACAAATTTGATCAAATGATTCTGAATAATGCTTTGAATTTGAATACTTGTTTCTCTGTTTTCTGCAATGTGGATATCAAGAGTGTTGATAGTGGCAGTTGTTCCTAAATTTAAAGATAATTTAAAAATGTTTATCGGTTTAAAAAATGAAAAATAACATCTTTTGTAGTGAATGATGAATTTTAATCTCTCCATATATAGCTGTTAGTATATTGAGTGAAACTGTTAAAAATGAAGTCAACAAGCAAGCAATAGCTATCCTTCAAGAACAGATTGATTTTGCAGATAAGGAGTCAGCAAAATGAACTGATTTAAGGCTAGTATTTGTTCCCTTGGAAGTTTGCAAGATGCTTTTGCCAGAAAAAATGAAAAATATTTAAAAATTAAAATAATTAGCATATGAGCGAAGAATCTGAAAATCCAACCTGATGAGCTTTTATTCCTCAATCCGTTGCATATATTAAACTATCTCAGTTATTGGAAGATAAAACTAAAGATAATATCAGAGCAATCTTACAGGATTCAATTGATTTTACTCTCGAAGAATCAAAAAAATCAAAGAAGCTAGAGAAGGTATTTGTCCCAATAGAAATATATAAAATCCTTTTCCCTGAAAAATTTCCAAAAAAAAGAAGAAGAAATCCGGAATTGCGAAAATATTCTTTTATGGTATATTAATTTAATAATTTTGTTAAAATAGAAAATCTGGCATTAGAAAATCCAAAGCGATGAGTTTTTATATCTTTGGTACAAGCTCATATAAAATTAGGGGAAGTGACCAAAGATGAAACTAGGATTCAAGTAAAATGAATTTTAGAAAATGCAATAAAGGCAGCTTCAGAAAAATCAAGAAAAGCAATATTCTTAAGAGAAGTTTTTGTTTCAACTGACTACAGAATCCTTTATCCAGAAAAAATTTTGAAAGAAGAAGATATTTATGTAAAATTAGGTTAATTTTTGAAAATTTAAGCACTTTCATTATAATGTTAGGTTAACAGTTTTAACCTAACATTTTTTTTATCCTTAAAAATTAAATATGGAAAATTTAAAAATCACATCAGATTTTGAGAATAATTGATCTATTCCTCAATTGTATAGCTGTGAATGACAAAATTTCAATCCTGAATTGATTATAGAAAACTTACCTGACGGAACTGTATCTTTAGCGATAATCATGGATGATCCTGATGCTCCGAATTGAACTTTTATACATTGGGTGGCGTGGAATATTATGCCTTGAGATATATCTTTTAATTCAAGCGGTAGCTGAGAATTCGACGAATGATTGAATTCAGCTTGAAAAAAGTGATATACATGACCTTGTCCGCCTGTATGACATTGAATTCATCATTATCACTTTAAGATATATGCATTAAGTGAAAAATTGGATTTAAGCTCTGAGACAACAAAAAAACAAAATCTTGAAAATGAAATGCAATGAAAAATTATTTCTATGGGAGAATTGATTGGGTTGTACGGGAGAGGTTAATTACTATTTGATATCAAGATATTTCTTCCAAATGTCCTGAAAATCTTCTTCTTGTAAATGTTTATATTCGATTCAGCTGTTATAAAAGTTTTCTAAAAATTTATTGTGAACTTCTCTAGTTGTAAAATAATAGCCTTGAGTTCCAGGAATATCCATTTTCATTAAGTATGATTTATCTTTTTTGCTTTTAGGTACCATTAAATGATGTAAAATTCATTCTTCTGGCAATCAAGATTTCAGTGCGACTTCATTTATGATTAATTTTATATCATCCAATGTCAAATATCAAATCAATCTAGAAATAACTCATAATAATTTTTTTGAATCATATATTTCATGTTTTGAGAATCAAGACTCATTCTTATTTCAAACATAAACGAACTGAACTTCTATTGGCGGAATCTGATTATTATGATTTTTATCATCATTGAATCATTTTAATGATCAGCTTAAGAATGATCAAGTTAAAGAGGCATTTACAAAACTGTCTGAAGTTGAAACTTTTTTTCATTGGTTTCAAAGTTTTATTCAACATTTTTCTTTGAATTTCTCTGATAAAAATCATTTATCATTTAATTTAGAGTCATCACAAAATAATTCTCTATTAAATAAGGTAATAGCTTTTTCTCCCATTTCCTGATTATCAACTTCAACCATGAATCCGATAAGATCAGAGAAGAAATCGAGTCTTGTATATTTTCTGTTATAAAGAATTTTCATCAATATTTTTGCACCCTCTTTTGTTCTATAAGATATCCTTCATTTTACATGCCTTGGATTGCTTCAGTCTTTTGAATTATATGAAAATTCTATATCTCAATCTTTTTCAGAAAGGATGGTCATTCAAGGAATATTCTTTATCTTTTTAATTACATTGTCTAATTTTTGGTTTAATTCTGAAACTAATGGATTATCAAATATTTCATCATATCAATCCATTGTTTTTAAAATCGCACAATCTACCAATCGAAGATATCATTCTCTTTTATCACTTGATGTGGACAAAATGAAATCTATGAATTCGTCAATTGATTTCCAATTTTTTTTCTTGTATTCTTCGGGAATTTTAAGATAAAAATTAGCGGGCATTTTTGAAATAGCCTTTTGATATATGAAATTTATCGCTTTTAATAATTTTTCTTTGTTTCAGGAGCTTTTGGATAATCAAACTTCTTTATACAGAACATCTTCTATATCCTCCCTTTTTAATCATTTTACTGACATTAAATCAAGCCTTGTGATGATTTCAGTTTTTTTGTTGAGTTCTGTAAATATCAATATAAGCTCCTCCGTGACATTTTCAGGAGTGTTAAACTCCATTTTTGACTGCTCAAGCACATTTCTGATAATTTCCTCGTTTTTTAGTTTTTGATAACTTTTATGATTGATAGTTTGTTTTAAAATAAAATATATCTTTTGAAATAGTTCAGTGTTTGCTTTTTCTGTTTCTTTATGAATTTTGAAAGCATCATACAATACATCTTCAATTTGTTTTTTCGTATATCATTTAATATTTACATTATCTAGCTTTAAATTCAATAGAATTCATTCTTTAAATAATGTTAAATAATCCTGATAATCCCTTGCCTCAGCTTTATTTAGCTTATCTACTTTATGATAATTTGGTGATTTAATCATTTTTATTTTAAAATAAATTTATTTTTTTTATAATACCATAAATTTTAATTTTTCACAAAAAACCAAGATGGTTCTTATTTATGGCAAAGGAAAAGTCTGAAATTCTCTTAAGGAGTTCTGTGATTATATGAAAATAGATTCTGAAATCAAGGATGATTCTGATGATATCAAGGATTTTTGAATTTATGAAAAAATCATAGCTTCACCATGAATTCCTCCGACAAATAAAATTTATAAAACCTGAAAAGTAACTTGAGATCTAGATTTCTGTTATCCTTATCTTCCAGAATGATTCAGGATTATATCGATTACTTGAACCGACTGAAAATCGACAACAGCATGGATTATTTATAATATCCTAAAGCAAGAGCTTGAATGGAAGGAAAATCTTAAAGAAAAAAAAGAAGAGATTTCTGAAACAGGAAACTGCCTGATAGTTTGAAAAAAATGAGTTTTTCTTTCAGGGAATTTCGACGAACCTTTTTCAAAAACGGTTCTTGAAATTAATAAAAAATGACTTAGAGCCTGATTTATAGTTGTGGAGATATCTAGCTTTATGGCTTTTAATATAGAACAATTCAGTTCTGATTATTCAATTTTCACCAACTTTGAAACTGATCATTTGAATTGGCACAAAGACATGGATGAATACTTTGAATCAAAATTAAAGATTTTTAGAAACACCTCAAGAAAGTCGATCGTGAATCTTCAAGTTTTAAATAAAGCAAAAGAATTATGATTAAATTTTAATTTGGATAATGTGCGTTTTTTTTGATCTGACAATGAACTAAAGGACAGAGTGGAGGACAGTGATATTATAGTTTCTTGAAGAAAAAAAATTAATGTTAAAGAAACAAATTTCAGAGGACCATATAACGCATTAAACATACTTTCTTCGGTGTTGGTCGGAAATGAAATGTGAATTTGTTTTAAAAGAATGAAAAATTATTTGAAAAATATCTATTGATTAGCGCACAGAATAGAATTTTACAAAGAAATAAATTGAATCAGATTTATTGACGATTCAAAATCCACTTCAGCACAAAGCCTTAAGGCCGCTTTGGAGACCTTTGATGATTGAAAAATCATCTTAATAGCTGGCTGAAGCGATAAATGAGATAAATTCGATCATTTATGAGAAATCATAAAAAACAAAGTTAAGCATGCTGAATTGATATGACAGACAAAGGAGGTCATTTGAAAAGTTTTTGCAGATCACAAAATCAGTTTCCATTATTCTGAATCAATGGATGAAGCAGTTTCTGAAGCTTATAAAAAATCATCTAAATGAGACATAGTCCTTCTTTCTCCGGGTTGTGCAAGTTTTTGACTTTTTAAGGATTATCTTGATCGAGCGGATAAATTCAAAGAAGCAATCAATAATATAAAATAAATTTGATATTTGTAAAAAATATTTATTATGAATTAAATTTATTATTTTACAAATATCATGATGAATACATCTGACTCAATTTTTTTGGAAGACAAATTTGTAATTAAACAATTCCATGATTTTTACGAATTCATAGAAAAATATCCTGATTTCAAGGCTCAAGAAGAAATTGGAGCGATGATTGAGGATTTTTTTAGCTGAATGCAATATTTTTCCCATTCTAACCAAAAGGATACAAGAAAAATGAAAAGGTCTGAGTTTATTCTCCAAAAAGAAAAGGAAATAAATTCTATAGTTAAAGAAAAGATAAGCATCGATTTCAAGGCTTTTTTTTCTAACAGACCAAATATGGATAAGGGCATGGTAGAGACATATAAATTACACGTTGAAGAATTTGCTAATAAATTAATTGAAAAAAGTATAGGAAAACTCTCAAAGGACCTATGAATTGGTGAATTCGATTTATATTTACAGGAAAACTGAATTAATAAGACAGTAATGGATTCAACGTATAAAATTCGAAAAATATTACCGATACCCCTAAAAGTTCCTAGTATTGAAAATCAGGTTAAACAAAAACTTCCTGATTTTCCAGATTCTTTTAATTTAATGGATTTGCTAAAAGATAATTTTCATTATGAAACCATACTTGATTATGATGTTAATTTACCATGAGATGCCATAGAAATACTTAAAAATAAATCAATCAGAGATATAAATCATTTTTTTGATAGTTATTTTAAAACAAGGAAAGAAGGTATGAAAACCGATGTTTATAATCTTATAGAAGAATATAGGACGAATTTAATTGGATATGCTGATATTTTAGAAAGAAATGCAAGAATAGCCAGAGAAGGAAGAATTATTATGAGAACAATCAAAAGAAAATGTAATGGAATTCTTAAAATGGCATTTTAAATTACGAATTAAATTATTATTTTTATAATCATCAAAATAAAATTATGGACACTTTTTTAAACCAAGGATTTCAGGAATATCCCAAAGATAAAGATTTAGTAAATGAATTGCTTGAACTTGATTTTAAAAAAAGATTTCCAAAATTTCCTGATCTTAAAATTCTCTTAAACAGAAAAATAGAAGAATTTTTTAATAATATGAAAGTCAGATTTATTGAAGAAGAATTTGATTTGGAGACAAGAGATGAAGAAAAAAGTAAATATTTTTTAAAGTTATTAACTGAAGAGAAGGTTATTATCTCAGAAGCATCGCAAAAAATCGTAGAAATCATTTTTTATGACTTTTTTTATGAAAAAAATTTGAGCAATGATGAATATTCTTCTGCGAAAAACTATGAGCTTCTTGTAAATGAATATTCGAACCATCTTATAAAAAATAAATTCAATGATTTATTAGATCAACAAAATTTCTCTAGATTAAGATTTTTTTTGATCGAAAACTCTTTTGAAAGCTTAATTTTTTCTGTTCAAGAAAGGTTCTGGAAATTATTTTGCTGAGTATAGATAATTTTTTTTGACTTTTTAAATTAATATATATAATGTGCGGGTTTTAAAAAATATTGGGAATTAGCCAAGCGGTAAGGCAG
>CAYWJC010000231.1:0-1717 GCA_964458505.1 uncultured Candidatus Peribacteria bacterium
ATTATATCTGCTCATTCCTTAAAGGGGCTTATTTTAATCCATCAAGTATCATTTTCATTTTCACACATAATTCAATAATTTGAATCATCTTGAAATCAGATTTTTACAACCTTAAGATCATTTTCTCTTGAGCTTAAAATTTTTGGTTCGGAATTTTTTGAATAAATCAAGAATTTAGAATGTTCAACATTGCTTATATCGTATCATCATACATTAAAAATCCTGTGTCCATTGGATAACTTTTCAAAAGATAGAACTCTATTATTTTTATAATCCCAAACATTTATCAAGTCGATATCTTTTCATGAAATGCTACATTTTAGATTATTTTTTAAAATATAGCAATCCTTATGATTATCAAGTAAGACAAGCTTTCAATCTTCCGTCAACAAATCGTGCTTAATTCAATGATTGTCCTCAAAAGATAAATTTTCATCTCAAAATAAAACTTCTTCGGGTAAATTTACTGAAAACAATTCTTTGTCTTTATTTGGCCTGAAAAATATTTTATCATCTGTATCCTTAAAATATTTGTCAGAAAGTATTTCTTTTACATTAATTATTTTTCAATCACACATAAATTCTTCTCAGATTGGTAGTTTTTTAGTTTTTACTTTATTTATGAATCGTAAATAAATTGAGTTATCCTGTAATTCGTAGATTCCATATATAGATAAATCTCAATAATTATTTCTGCAAAGATATTCTTTTCCATCTAAAGTGATAATATTAATATATGCTGATCTTATTGCTTCATCATTTAAAGAATTCTTTGATATACAATTTACCTGTAGTAATCATTCTTTATTATTTTCAACTCATGAATAAAGACCAAATATTCAAAAATCAGATCATATCCCCCTTCATTTTTTCAAAAGCAAAACGCTAGCATTCCATATTTTACAAATCGCATCCTTTGGCGATGATGTTTTTTTGTGGTTCCTATCGATCAATTGATAATAAGAATTTCAAATTTTAACTTTTCAATCATTATTGAAATAAAAAGTTTCTCAATTGAATATAAATGATTTATTTGGCTTAAAAGTATCGGGATTTATTTGTAATTCTTCAGGAATAATCTTATTCTCATCATCTATCGTTAAATAAATCATATCCTTGTAACTCTTTCATTCTGCTACTAGATATTTCTTATTACCTAAAATTATTGGCTCAAAAATACTCATGGAATCATTTCTTCTGATTAGAGTATAATCACGTCAAAATATCTCATCTTCTTTTACTTTAACAACTTCATCCTTTATACTTATTCTTCATCAGTTGACAAAAACAAGGCTAAGATTTCAATCTTTATCTACATTATAAAATCAATATTTAGAGATATCATTACTATCTTTATTCCTTAAACATACGATTCAATTTACAGGATTTATAAAAACTATTTCAAGTTTTTCTTGTTCAGGAGAAAAATTTATTTTAACATAATCAGGATTTTCACTATTTGGATTTTTTTCTTTGGATTTGTTTTTTAAAATATATATAAGTTCAGGTTTTCAATCTCAACAATAGCAGATTTTGAATCAAAGATTTTCCTTATCTATATAAAATAATTCATTCATTTTTCAAGAACATTTTTTGTTTCTATCGTTTATTATTGGATAATCTTTTCATTTATAATTAAAAAACTGGATTTCATTTTTTTCATTTAACAAAAATTTGAAAACATTAATTCAATCTGTGAAATAAATTTCATTTGAAA
>CAYWJC010000232.1:0-2797 GCA_964458505.1 uncultured Candidatus Peribacteria bacterium
ATATATTTTTATAAAAATACAATTAATACATATAATATAATTTTACTTTTAAATAATTTTAAATAGGTATTATTTTTTAAAAATACCAGTAAAAAACAAATATTGCCTTGTGCACAATTTATTAAGATAAAGTACGTATTCAATAATTGTTGGCTGTGGATAGTTGTGGTATTATGTGAATAAGAAACTATATGAAAATAAAAGAATTTATTATAGTGATAATTTTTATTACTATATCTCTCGGATTATTTATTATTTTCCCAGCAAAAGATATATTTCAACAAATAATGGCAACAGCTATTTTTTTAGTGTTGCTTCCATTTCTTTTTTATAAATATATTTTAAAAAATTCGGACTCAATTATAAAATTTGAAATAGGTGATTATAAAAAAGGTTTATTATATGCTGGTATATCTTTAGTTATTTGCTTTATTGTTATTGCATTACAGTCTTATTTCTATAATTTTTTAGATAAATACGCTATTCCTTCATTCATAACTGAAAGTTTCTTTAAATTTTTGATATATGAGTTATTATTAATACTGCCCATTGTAGCTATTTTTGAATTTTATTTTAGGGGTTTTCTTATGGGAATTTTTAGCAAAAAAATTGGATATTGGAGTATATTGCTTCAGTCAGCATTATTTTCTTTATTTTTGTTATTATCAAGTGATGAATTGATACAATTTTATCCATATTTAATCTTCTCAATATTTGGTGGATGGATAGCATTAAAAAGTCGTTCACTTATTTACTCAACGACTGCCCAATTCATTTTAATATTTGTTTTAAATGTTATTATAATTAAGAGATTGGGATAAAAAGATATGAAAAAAAATAAAAAAACAACAAAAAAATATATATCCTTGATGTTTATTTTAATATTGTTTTTTGTTCAAATTTATCCCTTATCAGTTTCAGCTGTTTCTCTTGATGAGGTTGTAAGCGCTAATTCGGATTTGATTTCCGGTTCAGGTAATGATGGTGCAATCAATGGTGCTAATAATGATCCAGGTGGTAATGCTAGTAAGCAGCAATCGCCAAAAGTAGATATAAAATTTACAGCTCAAGGTGTAATGAAACCCGGAGCTAAAGTTACTGCTTCGGCTATTCCTAGTTATTTTAATAATTCTTCAGATCCTAAGAAGTTGTATTTCACTTGGTATTTGAAAAAAGCAGAATGTGAGTTAACAGATTCAGATCACCCAAGTGGTACTGAAATAAAGGATGGAAAAACAGTCAAAATATCTAAAGATGATAATAGTTCCAAGCTTGAAATTTGTGATAAGGATTATGATGAGATTATAACAGTGAATGATTGGAAAATAACAGCTTCAAAGATAATAGTTTCTTCAGGATTTGATTCTGAGTCTGATGATGTGGATTATTCAAAAAAAATTGATAATAATTTATCTGCTTATAAGGCTATACCTGAAATTAGTGATAAGCATTGGAGAAAAGGTTATTTGGAGAATGGTAATGGAGAAGTGTACGAGGAAAATGATGATGATGCGGAAAATTGTTATATTCAAGAGCCGGAAAGCGGTCTTATGTATGAATTGAGAAATGTTGAATCAAATTTTGATAATAGTTGCCCTGCTAATTATCACAGGGCATGTGTTGCAAAAAAAGATGCAAAGTGTAATGTCCTTAATCCTGATTTTTCATGCTCAGATGCTTTAGCTGCCCAAAATGCAATTCCTCCTCAAGAATACAATATTTCTAAAGGAATAATTGATACAGTGAATGATCCAAGTAAAAGTTTGTTTTCTGCTTGTGCAGTCACAAGTGAAGAGTTTGGAAATAATAAAGCTAATGATTTTTGTGATATTTTAGATATCAGAAATTTTGAAGCAGGAGTTTCTTGTAAGGATGGTGCAGTTTCTATTTGTGTAAAAGATGATAATAGTAATTTGGAATTAAAAAATAAGGACTCGGAATCGATAGGTGTTATTGTTGGAACAAAGGTTGGTAATGGTAATGAGTCCTATAATGACGATAAGATTTGTAGCGCAATTGCTAAGCCTGATAATACTTGTTCAAGTGTAGAAAGTAATACCAAAATTTTTCTACCTGGTACGATTCTATCAAATTTATTTTATACTCCAGAACAGGAAAAGTGTCAGGTTATTAAAGACGGTCTTGTTAATGGAATTAAGGATGATTTAGGTAAGGTGCTTGTTGCTGGTAATAATGTTCTAGCTCCGAAATGTACCTTTAAAAAAGCTGAAAATTTATGTAAGCATTTGTTTCCAATTTTACCACCAAGTGTTAAAAAAGATAATGGTGATAAAGCTATTAGTGGAGATGGAGAATTTAATATCGAAGAAAAAGAATTTTGGAAAGCCGATCCAAATAAAGCTTCTACAAAAATTGGTGCTAAGGATGAAGAAAAAATTGTTGGATTGGGTATAGATAAATTTGAATGGACATATAATATCGGAGATGAGGTAGGTGTAGTTGTAGAGGGTGATAGTGTTTTTTCAACAGAACATGCTGATGCCAGTTTTAAAAGAATGTGGGCTTTTTCACAAAATAAATGTGAGGCACTTGATGATATAGATGGCAGAAATAAAGGAGATAGAGGATTTTATCGTGAAGGAGCAGGACAAATGAAGCCAGGATTTTTTACTACAAATGTTGATTTAAATGAATGTTTGGAAGAAAATTTATTAAATCCAGATGATGGTGGTTTATATTCATTAAAGATAGATTTAGATGCTAATCCTACTAATCCGACAAATGATCCAAATGGAAATGGTGACATTTTAAGTATTAACGCTACTTCTTCTAATAC
>CAYWJC010000233.1:0-1910 GCA_964458505.1 uncultured Candidatus Peribacteria bacterium
TTTAAATGAATTTTATGCGTTTGGATTGGTGGTTATGACCTTCTCTTCAAAATAAGAAGCTAGAATATGGATTCAGACATGTTCGGTTCCAGCAAAGAATAATCCTTGTCAGACTGAAGATTGAAGGAGGATATATTTTTCTTGTTCGGTTAATTTAAAGATATTTTGAAGTACATCGATTGATGCTGGAGATTGTTTTAAAAGAAGTTGGATTGAAGAGTTCGTCACAATAGCTTTTCAATATTGACTAGAGATAAAATCTTCAACATCTTGAGTTATTGTTGTGATTCATAGATTGTATTTTCTGGCTCTTTTAACAAGTCAGAACATGAATTTAGCACTGTCTTCATGTTGCATTATATTCCAAGCCTCATCCACAACTAAGAATCTCTTTTTATTAGAACTTCTGACCTTGCTCCATATGTAATTTAGAATTATAAACATCGCAACAGGACGAAGTACTTCATCAAGATCACGGACACTGAAAACTTGCAATCACTCAGTTAAGTCAATATTTGTATGCTCAGAAAAAACTCATGCAAAGATTCAGGATACATATTTTTCAAGTCTTTCGGTGATTCATTTTGCTCAATCCATTGTTTCCAAAACGGAATAAAGATCTTTCATTACAGGAATTTCTTTCCTTTCGACCTCATCATCTTCAAATGTTATTCATTTAAGCGAATAAGTGACTATGATTGCCTTTTCTAATATTGAAGATTCTGAAGGAGTTAATTTTCATAACATCAGATTCATCAATCAAATCAAGTTAACAACCGCTCATCTTAATAGATCTCAGGGTTTAGCCTCGTAATCCTTCATTCATTTCGGTAAATCGAAAGGATTTATCCTTTGATCAGAATTTAGATTTATATTCAGATAGCTTCATCAAACCGTATCAACAAGACTTTTATATTCATTTTCAGGATCAATTACAATAACATCAGTTCAAAGCATCAGACTTCTTAAGATTTCAAGTTTGACTGCAAAAGATTTTCATCATCCTGATTTAGCAAATACTACCATATTGGCATTTTCAGTTTTGAATCTGTCAAAGACAATAAGAGAATTATTATGTGTATTTATTCAGTAAAGAATTCAATCATCTTGACTTAGCGAATTCGAAGTGAAAGGAAATGTCGTTGAAAGTCATTTTGTTGAGATATTTCTATAAACTCAAACTTCATCCCTAGCAAAAGGCCCAGTTGAAATAAATCATTGTTCCGCTCTTAAATATGCTTGTTTAGATAATATATTCCTTCCACTTAATAATGTTTCCAGGTTATTTCATATTTTTTTAAGGTCATCTTCTGTTTCTCAATAAATTGTCACATAAATTCAGAAATGAAAATATTTTTCTTGTCATCTTGTCAGACTGGCTCTTAATTCTTCTACATCCTGAACTTGTGCTTCAAGGGCAGGATCATTGATTAATCATTTTTCCTGATTCATACTTCTTTCAGAATGCAGCTCTGTGAGCCTTTTTTTAAGATATTTCATTATAAAAGCCGAATCAATCGGATAGACAAACATGGATAAATCAAATTTTATATCCCAATTGATTAGTGGTCAAAGCCAGTTTCACTCAAGAAAATCAGGATAAGCATAGACAAAGAATGTGCGTGATAAAGCATCTCAGATTTGGATTTTTGTAGCATCGATTTTCATCATTGAAGGAGCAATCGCATCTTTTATAAAAGCCAAAGCTTCCTTATAATCCTTCTCTCATTTCTTTATTTCTTCAGCTTCCTCTTTTGTAAGTTTTTTTGTGGTATCTATTTCTTTTTTTTCATCAACTTCAACAATCTCTTTAGAATCTACTTTTTTTTCTTGCTTAACAGATGCGTTTGAAATAGCAGTATTATTCAAGCTTTGCTCTAATACTTCTTTTTCGAATCCTTCAGCGTCTC
>CAYWJC010000234.1:0-2198 GCA_964458505.1 uncultured Candidatus Peribacteria bacterium
AAATAAGCTCCCAACACTTCAGAGATCTTGAATCGAAGAAAGCATACAGTATCTTGCAAAAAAATATTGAATCAATTTAAATAATAAATCTACCTGACACAAGGAATGTCTGGCAGCTGAAAATTGTTTAATTAAAGATTATGAAGTTTTTAATCTATCAGGTCACAAGGATGTATGATATACGGCTTGTCCTTGAGTGAATATCCATGAGATTTTATGAGATTTGCGTTATTTCGGAAAGCAGTACACCTCAAATCTCTCATATATCTCAAATCCTAATATAAGATTAACTTCATCAGTAAATCTTGCTAAATGACCTAATGTAAAAATAAAACTTTCTTACACTTGAAGCAAAATTTCAATAAAATCTTTTTCAAATGAAAAAATGAAAATATCGCTTTTGAATAAATCTTGATATATTTGATGAACTTTAAGTTTTGAGGCGAAATGAACGAATGCGATAAGACTTTTTTATTGAAATAAAACTTTCTCTCTTCCGAATCTTAAAATAAGTTCAACCATTTTAGAGATTCCTAGCTGGTCAAGAAAGCCTGCATGGGACACTTCAAACCAATATAATGACAATAAATTCAGAGGAAGTCTTTTTGTGTACAATGACAATGGTAAACTTACAGTTGTAAATGAACTACCTATGGAAGATTATATAAAATGATTAGGAGAGGTTTCAAATAATGAAAACACCGAAAAGGCCAAAACAATCATTGTTGCTGCTCGAAGTTACGCCACATGGTACACAAGCCCCGCAAACAGGAAATTTCCTGGGAAGTATTACGATTGATCAGATAATCCTGATGAATTCCAAAAATATTTAGGTTATTCTTTTGAATCCAGAAGCCCGAATCTCACAAAATTAGTGGATGAGACGAATAATATCGTGATAAAATTTGATGGGAAGCTAATAAAGCCATGGTATTTCAACCAAAGCAACGGAGCAACAAAATCCCATGTTCAATATTGTGAAGAAAGAAAAATTAATTGAAGTTATCCAAAAAACATGGTTTGTGAAGATATTCCATATTTGCAAACTGTAATAGATCCAGCAGGAAATAATGTGGAATGATTCAAATGACATTGAGTCTGAATAAGTTGAGCTTGAGCAAAATACTTAGCTGAATTTGAAAACTACAAATATGATGAGATTATAAGATATTTCTTAAAGGGAGTTACAGTTGAGAAAAATAATTCAATTTTGACTTTAAAATAGTTTTTTCAAATCAACCCTAGGGTTGATTTTTTTTCTTTACATTTCAAAAAATTAAATAAACTCTTTCGTAATTAATAATTCATAATTAGTATCTAACTATGCGTTGTCCAAAATGTAAAAACTTTGATACGAAAGTAATCGATTCCCGTATAACTGAAGATTGAAAATCAATAAGAAGACGACGTGAATGTGAAAAATGTGAAGCCAGATTCACTACTTTCGAGAGAATGGAATTCGTGAATTTTTTGGTTACAAAGAACAATTGAGAAAAAGAAATGTATGATAGGACAAAACTTCAACGTAGTATTCTTAAATCATTCAACAAAAGGAATATTGATCTAGATAAAATCGAGCAAATGATAAATGATCTTGAATCAGAATGGGCATCTAATAAAAAATGAATCACATCGAAAAGGATTTGAAAAGATATCTTAAATAAACTTAAAGATATAGACGATGTCGCATATATAAGATTTGCATCTATCTATCATAATTTTGAAAATGTTGAGAACTTCATGAAATTCATCAAAAATGAATTTGATTAGTAATTTTGAAAACTTAAATTTCTTTGTAACACTTATTATCGTCACATTGAACTAAATAAAATGTTAAATAGGCCTTTTTCAAATTCGACAACTCCATACTATGTACTCAGAATGACGATATTTATTTAATTTTCGATTTTTATGATAAACATTATCGATCTGAACTACAGTCATAATCCCTACCCTCTTTTAAGTCAAAATATCATTGATTTGATTCTAGAAAATATTTCAAAAAACAAAAAAACCCTACTTTTTCTTAATCGAAGATGAGAATCGAATTCACTCATTTGCAAGGATTGTTCCAATCAGATAAAATGTGATTTTTGTGATATCTGAATGGTTTTACATAAATATCCACTTCAAAAATTGATTTGTCATCATTGTCATAACGAAAAAGAAATTCCTATGACCTGCCCGAAATGTCACAG
>CAYWJC010000235.1:0-5145 GCA_964458505.1 uncultured Candidatus Peribacteria bacterium
CTAAATTTCAAGCTCAAACAGTTCTGAATTTTTTTCTGCGGGACCTGTCATTTCAGTAATCAGATTTTTCAAAAATTCTGATTCATTCCCTTACTTCATCGAAAGAAGTTCTTATGTTGTCATGTATTATGTGACTGAAATTCAATTTAAGCTTTCATAGCATGAGCCATAATTCATTGACTTTTTCTTTATTATAATTTGCGTTTTCTAAGTTTAAAATAATGGATTTTATATTCAGGCTCAATATCATGATAACTTCTGATAATAATGACCTGTTTTCTTTGTCTATTGATTTTGTGAGGATGATTTTATTTAAAGTTTCATAAAGAAAAGAAATTCTTTGAATGCTTTTATCAAGTTTTTCTGAATTTCAATCTTTATTTTGATAAACTAATTCTGAAATATTTTTTGATGTTTCAAATAAAATATTTTGTAATTGTCAAGATTGATTTAAATTTAAATCGCCAACTAAATCATATTTTTCTGGAACTCAAAGAAGGAATAATAAAAATGATATCAGTTCATCCGGGTTTGTTTTCTTGAATCACAAAATTTTATCAAGGGAATTTCTTATATAGTTAATTCTGATTTCCGTTGTTGTTTCGTTGGTTAGAATTATATTTTTAAGATTTTCAGGAATAATTTGAGTTTTTTTATAAGTTGTGTTTCTGAAATACTCAAAAAAAGCTTTACCGATCTCTTCTTTAAGAAAATCTATAGTGACAGGATCAAGCACGATATCTTCATCAAAACTTAAAATCATATTTTCCATGACATCATCAAGCAATATTCAAAAATTCGATCAATCATGATTTAACTCTTGATATAGTTTTTTAAACTCTTGATATAGGTATTCTTTTGTTGATTCTAAATATTCTGAAATTTGTTGGTAATTTTTCTGGTCTTCTTTAAGGGTAGGGATTTCTTGTAAGTTATTTGTTTTCATTTAGTTATCATTTTTTTTTAAATATTAGATTATCCTAACCCAAAACTTTAAATATAAAAATTTTTTTATAAAATATATTTGACAAATAACCAAATATGTTGTCTAATATATTCGTGCTAAAATACAGCATAACAAAAACAAATATTTTTTAACTTCATAAATATGAAATTCGGAGTATAAATAAAATACACATAGAAATAGCCTGATTATTCAGGCTATTTTGCGATTAAAAAATCTAGGAATCACAATTTTTTATCAGCACGAGATACTTCGATCTTGATATTTTTTCAGATTCAATATTTGATATTCGCACTTGTTTCAATGAAACATTTATTATCTTCATCAAAAACCAAATCAAAAGTTTTTTTATGGATAAATCATTCGACTCAATTTTCTAATTCTACATAAATTCAAATAGGGGAAATTCATGAAATTATTCAATTAAATCTCATTCATACCTTGTCCTGCATATATTCAATCACTTTCAAAAATTTTATCTTATCTTCAACCTCTTCGGCTTTTTGTTCATTTGTTGAGGATAATTTCGCTATTTTTGATAAATTCTCCTTATAATTTTTTATTTTATCTTTTGTAAGATTTCAATTTAGATATTCTTTTATTATTCTATGGATCTGTAAATCGGGATATCTTCTTATAGGCGAAGTAAAATGTGAATAATATCTTAAAGAGAGCCCGAAATGTCATAAAACTTCATCCATATATTTTGCTTTTGCCATGGATTGAAGTATTTGCTTTGTAAGGAAATATTGCTCGCTTTTTCATTTGAGACTGTCTATTATTTGGCTTATTACCAAAGGGTTTATGTTCTTTATATCAAGAAAGATTCAATTAGACTCTAGAATATTTTTTAGTGTCAAAATACTATCTTCTCCTGGTTTTTCATGAACTCTGTATAAAAAAGGAATTTTTTTCTCAGCAAAAAAACGTGATATCTCTTCATTTGCGATAATCATAAACTCCTCGATTATTCTGTGGGCCTCATTCCTTTCCAATTTATATATTTTTTTAACTTCTCATTTATCTCAGATTTCAATTTTTGTTTCTCAGAATTCAAATTCAATTTTTCATTCTTTTTTTCTTCTTGCGTAAATTTTTTTCTTCAGATTAAATGCTAAATTAAGCATTTGCATTAATTCATTATCATATTTTTCTCAGCTCTCTCAATCCTTAATAATTCCCCAAACTTCATCATAAGTTAATCTGGCCTTACTTTTAATAAAAGACTCAACAATTTTCTTGTTCACTACTTTCGAAGAATCTTTATCTATTTCCATAATTATGCTTAATGTTGCTTTTGGCTCTCCAGGGTGCAGAGAGCACAGTCAATTTGATAATTCGCTAGGAAGCATCGGAATGACTTTTCAAGGCAAATATATACTTGTTCATCTTTTGACAGCTTCTTTATCCAAGTGTGATTTTTCCCTTACATAATGTGTCACATCAGCGATATGAACTCAAAGCTCATAATTATTATTAGGAAGAATCTTCACAGAAACAGCATCATCCAAATCTTTAGCATCAGCTCAATCTATAGTCACAATAAGTTCATCTGTCAGATCCAGTCTTTTACCAAAATCAGAAAAAGGTTTCATATAAGTAACTTCCTTTTTTACTTCGCTACTGAAATCAAGTCTCACATTTTTTTCATAGAGAACAATGGTTTCATCTATTCAAGCTGAGTTCCTGTTTCATAAAACTTTTTTTACAACTCAATACGGCTTATCGATTCATCAGGCAATGTAAATTATCACAACGTCATTATTTTTGGCTCAGGAAGCATCTTTTTCTCAAATAAAAACATCTTTTCATCAAAAAGTATTATAAATCCTGACAAATCCAAAAGTTTTATCTTTAGGTTTTTGAAAAATTCAAACCAAATCTTCTTTTGTTCTTGAATTTATTTTTATGATTTCAGCTTCAGCTTTTTTTCATTCGACTGCTTCCTTGAAAATTTTTATTTTGACAAAGTCTCAGTTAAAAGCGTTGGCCCTGTCATTCTTGAATATGAAATATTCCTTTGAGTCTTCTCAAGTTACGATTCAATAATTTGAATTTATCTGTTTATAGTATCAGCTGATATACATAGTTAATTTTTTGTAATATATTTAATTATATGCTATAATTTTTAAAACCTAATAATTATATTCTAAAAGGAGTTTATGTCGAATTATGTTTCTGTGGAATCAAGTTTTGATGAAACAAGAAGAAAAAATTTTTTTCATTATTGATTCATTTCATCTTTTGTGTGGATGTGTTTTCATTTTACTCTTGTTTTTTTCTTTTTGCTTCAATTAAAAAGTCCACTTGTCGTTTGAATTTTTTTGTGACTTTGAAACCTTGTATCTTTCTTGGTTGATAGCCCTGTTTGAGTTTTGCAAAAATATTTCAGCGCTAAGAAGATTTTTATTGCTTCAGCTTCTTTTATGCTTGTTGTTGCAGTTATTTTCTTGTATTTCATTTGGTCAGCATGAACTGTAGATATGACACTTCCGAAAGATATCCTTTCAAAAACAATGCTTGATAAGGTTATAGGTTCTATACCGAATTTATTGCTTCTTATTATTTCCGTGGTTTTATATTGAATAATAAAGGAGCTTTCAGATGTAACATCTTTGTCATATATAATGAACAATGCCGATCCCTCTGAGTACGCTGAGCTTTTATCAAAGAACAATATTTTCTCAGGGCTCGGGTGTTTAGCTTGACTTGTATTGTCTTGAGTAATATTGGCATTCAATTCGTTCATAGCAGTTTCAATTCTTGTCGCAATCGTAAGTTTTTTTATAGTTTTCATAATAAAATATTTTGATAACTCAAACGATTCGATAAATTTTAATATAAACGATATCAAAAAATTAAAGCTAATTTCCCCGAAAGAAACGATAGAATCTGTAAAACAATATGCAGTAACTAAAGTCACAAGAACTGACTTCAGTCAAGTTGCACAAAATATGAAATTTATTTTTCTGAAACCCATGGAACTTAAAAAGACAGTGGATTTTAAAGAAATAAAAGCAACTGCAATTGCAGATCTGAAATCATTCCAAAACATATTATTCAGAGCTCCATATAGCTATAAGCTGATAATAGTTTGATTGATAGTTACACTTTTTTGATTTTGGGATACTTTCGTAACGACTTTTTTGATTGATTTTCTTAACAATGTTTTGGCAAAAGATAAAGATAATTTCATCGCTCAATTGATGACATGATATGTTTTCATAGCACTTCTTGCAATTCCAGCTTATTGAGCACAGATTCCGCTTATCTGATTATCTAAAAAAATATGAGTTTTTACTGTTACTTTGGTATGAGTTTTGATATCTTGAGTTTCAGTCATATTTTTCGGATTCTTTCATACTTTCGTGATGGTTCTTATTCTTTGAATATTAAACAGTCTTTGATATGCTGCTGCAATGCCACTTGCTCAGTCTGATTTTTCCGATGAATACAATCAGGTTTACGCAAATAAAAACAATTTGTCTGAAATTGATTCAAATGCATCATCAGCACCGCTTAAAATGGTTCTTAATCTTGCAAATGTCGTCGGACTTGTCATTGGTTGAGCCTTGGTGACTATTGTTTGATATACATGAACTTTCATGGTTTTTTGATTAATACTGATAGGTTTGTTTGTAGTCAGTATAATTAAAAAATCCGAATGGAATCTTGATGGAACTGTTAGTTCTAATGAAAATGCAGATATGGCAAAAGAGCCAGCAATACAATAATTATTTCCACTCAATATTGATTTCCTTGTTTCTGAAAACCTCAAATTTTATGCAAGACAAAAATTCCTGAAGATCTTCTCATTTTATAACAATTTTTTGATGATATTCTGAAGCTCTTTTTGAAAATAGTTCCTTATCATAAAAAATTACTTTTTTATTTTCGGTATTGTTTATTTCAAGCTTATTTTTCAACTTTATTATTATATCCTTGACTCTTTCCTGGCTTTTGGATTTTACCCAAACATAAACTAATTCTTTATACGGAGGATAATTAAAATCTTTTCTTTCTTTTAAACTTGTCATTAAAAAATCTTTAAAGTTTCACTCTGTCAAAATATTTATAAATGGAGAATTCGGAATATAGGTTTGGATTGCAATATCAGATCATCTTTTCATATTATAGGAAATATTGTCATATATCTGTTCTTCAATATTGTATTCTGGAAT
>CAYWJC010000236.1:0-2098 GCA_964458505.1 uncultured Candidatus Peribacteria bacterium
GAATCTTCAGCTGTAGGTCAATATTCTGTTAGTTCATTGAAATCTGGAACATGTCGTATTTCAGGAATCAGAGTCATATTATCTAAGTTATTGAGAGTGGTTAAATTAACTATATTTATGCATTGTTAAATGTCAAAACTATTCCATAATACAAAGCCCTCTTTAATTCTTAGAAAGGTCTTATTTAAAATAGTTTTGTTATTTACAAATTTAACTTTTTGGTGACTTTTGGTAAGGCTACTCCCCATTACCCGTCCGTTTCACTACCGGGCATAAACCTCGATTCTCCGTGTTTCCAAAGTCACACAAAAAAGTCCTCTACTTTCGTAGAAGACTTTTTTTGATGACTTTTGGTGAGGATACGGAGATTTGAATTTAATAATTATTCGCAATGTTATGTTATTTTATTTAATTTAATTCTTTACTTCTTCATTATTTTTAATCATAAAAAATTAGTATTAACTAAATATAATACTAATTTTATTTAAATTGAGGGGAAAGTGACTATTACATTAAAAATTAAAATCTCATAGAAATTCTATTTTCTTTTCAAATTTTCAAGTAGATAAATCGTAGATATAAAAGGTATTTTCTTTAGGCCATTCACCATGAAGTGATTTTGTTTCTGGAGATAGATATTGACTTTCTTGTTTTACATATTCATATAGATTTTTAGGATAATACCTTCATTCCGTAGGATTATTTTGTTGATTTGTTGTATGAACAAATACAACAAGTTTCCCATTATAAGAAAATTGATCAATTCAACTAAGTGTAAATAAATCACAACGAGATCCAGAAAGTTTTGTTTTTAAATCTTCTTTAGATATAAGGTTTGCACATGGAAAAAATGGAATATCAGGACCGGATCATTGTTCTCTTACTAATAGTAAAGGAGAATTTCAAACTGAATCAAGTTCATAAGAACTAATAATTACATTTGATTTGATAGAAAAATCTATAGGTCCATTTTCAGGTATTTTATAAAGTTTACTACTACTAAAATTTTTAACTATTATATAGTTGTTATCAAAAATTTTATAAGATGGTCTAACAGCATCCAATCAATCAAGATTATTAATTATTTCATTTTCAAGTTCAGAATCACTACAAACTTTTAATTTTGAACATTTTTCACTATTTTTCAATATATTTTCCTGCCATTTTATATCATATGCCACTATTTGAGTATTTTTTTCTCAGGTTTTTTTATTTTCAATTGTAAGAGTTACTGGATGAATAAATTTTCAATCCCAAATAATAGATATTTTCCAATTTAAAGACTCATAAGTTTGATTATTCTCTATATTTCTCTCTTTTTTAAGATTTTGATAATAATAAGTTAACAAATCTTTTGTATATAAATCTTTTATATTATTAAAATCAAATTGATTAAATTTCTTTATATGTTCAGTTAAAACTCAAGAATCATTTTCAGTTCCAGTATTAGAATTTATTGTACTTTCAGTTTTTTTGTTTATTCAAGAATTACTTACAATTCAATTATTTGAACCAACTTTACTTTCAGATTTATTAATTACTCAAGTATTATTTTCAATTCAACTATTAGAAATATTTCAAGTTTCAACTTTCTCGACAATTCATATATTTGTATTTAAACTTCAGGTTTCAATACTTCAGGTTTGAACTACTCAACTATTAGTAATATTTACACTACTTTCTTGTTTAATTTCCTCACTTTTTCAACAAGAAATTAGGAGAAACGATACAAACAATGGAATTATGATTTTTTTCATAAGAATTAAAATTAAAAATATTGATATAATTTTAATTATAACATATAGAAAACAAAAAGATTTTATAAATTTTTCCTTATAATAAGAAATATATTCATATATTAACGAATAAAAAAGATTAAATTATTTCTAATTTAATCTTTTTTATCAATTGTTTTAATTTAATTTATTTAAAGTTTTCCTTTGTAATTCAAACTAAAGGTAGGTAAAAAACTTTAACGGTTTATTCAATATGGTAACGCCACTCCCCATCACTGCTCACTAGCGTTCCCAGCATAAACTTCGATTCTCCGTGTTTCCAAAGTCACACAAAAAAGCCCTCTACTTTCGTAGAAGACTTT
>CAYWJC010000237.1:0-1942 GCA_964458505.1 uncultured Candidatus Peribacteria bacterium
CGTCTGCCATTCACTTTATAGCTCATCTTAATAATTCCTCATCATTAAAACTTGCACTATTATAATGATTAAACCTTAATTTCAGATAAACATCGTTTAAGATTGGAAAATTTGAAGCTTCCTCGATTTTATATGAATTTGAAGTTGTAGAATTATTGTTATTATCCAAAGAACTATCTTTTAATTCTTGCATTATATCAAGAAATTTATTTAAAGTCAGACCTTTTCTTTCATAACTGAAGGATTCTCAAAAATTTGCAGTCAGCATTGTGTTAAATAGTCCTTCCGAAGCATTTCTTGATAAATTTAAATCGACTACTTTATTTTTTATTAAATCATAATAAACTCATTTCTGTAGAGCTTCATATATAGGAGTATTTGCTTCAATATTTTTGAAATTCAATTTTATATATTTATAGCTTTTAGGAGCTCATTCTCAAATTATGTTATAATAGAGGGTAAATAATCATTTTATTGACAACACTGTATTTAATTGAGTTTGAGTATATTTTGTTTTGTCTAAACTATTTTCTTCGTCAGAAAGAGCATTGACCTGAAAAATATTTAGAATCAAGAAAGCAGATGCAATAATATATGCAATAAATTTATATTTTTTTTTCATATTCTTAAATTAAATTGGTAAAATTAGTTTCAATTTACATCAGATGTATTCATCTGTGTTTTCTAATGAATTCTGTCATCAAAAATATTTATCAAAAGTTCAAAATGGGTAAGTTATGCTAAAAAATATAAAAAGTAGTCATAACATTATGATGACCAAAATTGTTCATCAACTTCATAAATAAGTTTCTGCCCATACGAATTTTCAAGTCCATTCGTATACATTTTTTCTGTATTTTATAAGTAAAAATCAAATACAAGCCATCAAAATAGCGTAAAATATTTTAACAAAAATCATTTTAAATCATTTAATAATATTTTTATTAGATATAACTCTTTAAGTTTGTTTTTTAGAGTCTTTAATATTTTAAGCATTTTAAAATAAGATACAAGTAAATTTAATTAAAATCATTTTTTCAAAAAAAACTTGAGTTTTTTTGATTGTTTTCTAAAATACTATCACTTTACTCGGGATTAGCCAAGTGGTAAGGCCGCGGACTCTGAATCCGCCACCGTAGGTTCGAATCCTACATCCCGAACCATATAGAATCGAGCTCGCAGACCCATGTGGTTGCATTAAAGAAATACCATAAAATCCACGTTCCTTGAGGAATGTGGATTATTTTTTTGTTGTAGACTTTAATTTAAAGTATATAGGATTCGAACTTACTTTTCTCTCAGTTAACTTCCAATTCTTAGTTCTATTCCTTTGTCCTTGAAAATGAAACTTTTTTGGATCATTTCTTAGATTTCACAGTTTCTTTATTATTTTCAGAAATATTACTATTTTTCTTTTTATTACCTGTTCTTTCTCAAATAATTATTTTCTTATCTTTAAGAATTATTTCAGTATTTATCATAGCAAGAATTTCACGTTTTTCATCCTTACTTCAATTGCATATTAAATATTTCATGTATTCTCGAAGATTTATTTGTTTTAGAGAAACTATATCTTGAGAATCTTTTTTGAGTAATTGAGATTGAAATAAATTATATCTTCGAATTTCGTCTTTTAATGCCTCTGATACTGATATTGTATCGATATCAATAGAATCAATAATTTCCAATAATTGAATAATTAAATCATCTTCTCTAATCATTGGCTCGCTACATTTATGGTTATTATATTTTGAACAATGATAATATACATAACTTCTCGGATATTTTTGTCATATAATGTTTTTAAATTTTTCTTGTGCGGTTATAGTAGATCAACAATTTCAACATTTCATAATTCTTGTAAATTCAAAATTCTTAGTTCTTGGCCTATATCTTGGAGATAAATTTAGATGATTTTGCACTTCATCAAATATCTCTTTTG
>CAYWJC010000238.1:0-10425 GCA_964458505.1 uncultured Candidatus Peribacteria bacterium
CCTGGTAGAATACTTTTTGAAATATCATGAGTATCCCCAGAAGTTGCAAGAGAGGCTTTTAGATTAGCTTCGCACAAATTGCCAGTTAAAACAAAAATATTAGTATCTTAATTTTATTTCAACCATGAAAAAAACTGAAATCGCCATAAAAGATGCACAAAGCTTAAATCAATTAGATAATGAAGCGTTAAATTTAGAATTAAACAAAGCAAAAAAAGAACTGTTTGTTTTAAGAATGAAAAATTGTGCAAATGAGTTAAAAGAAACTCATTTAATTAAAGCACATAGAAAATATGTTGCAAGATTAAAAACTTTTTTATCTAAATAATTTTTAAAATTTAATAATTTATTAAATGAGAACATTAAGCTGAATCGTTACAAGTATCAAAATGAATAAAACCGTAGTTGTAACAATCGATGACCATAAAACACATCCAAAATATAAAAAGAAATTCAAGGTTTCTAATAAATTTTACGCACACGATGAAAGCAATGCTTGCATATTATGACAAGCTGTTAACATTAGCGAAACTAAACCATTGAGTAAATTAAAAAGATGGATAGTAATGTAATTACGTACCAAGAATTACGAATTAAAAATTTTAAACTTTTTAATTCAGAATTAATTATAAACTAATAATTTAATTAATATGATACAGACTGAGAGTAGATTAGTTGTGGCTGATAATAGCTGAGCAAAAGAAGTTCTATGTATAAAAGTATTATGAGGATCTAAGAAAAGATATGCTACTATATGAGATATAATTGTTGTTTCTGTAAAAAGAGCATTACCACAATGAAATATTAAGAAAAAATCAGTAGTGAAGGCTGTTGTTGTTAGAACTTCATATCCAGTTAGAAGAGAAGATGGAAGTTATATTAAATCAGACGACAACGCTTGTGTAATAATTAATGATAACAAAGAACCAAAAGCAACTCGTGTTTTCTGACCAGTTTTCAGAGAATTGAAAAATGCATGATTTCAAAAAATAATAAGCTTAGCTCCAGAAGTTTTATAAATCTGGACAAAAAATGAATATATAATTATAATTTTATAATAATATGAAAGTAAGATCTTGAGATAAAGTGATAGTAACCACTTGAAAAGATAAAGGAAAAGAATGAAAAATACTTGCTGTTGATTTAAATAAAAGCAGAGTATTGGTTGAAGGTGTAAATATTGTTACAAGACACATTAAAAGACAATGAAACAATCCTGGTCAAATCGTAAAATCAGAAAAAGCAATTCATGTTTCAAATGTTGCATTAAAATGTCCAACAACCTGAAAACCTACAAGAATTTGAATGAAAATTGAGGACTCTAAAAAAACAAGAATTTCTAAAAAGTCTTGAAAAACTATTTAATTAAGATTTTAATCATTTAATATATGAGTTTTAAGAAAAATTATAAAGATAAAATACTTCCAGGTCTAATTAAAGATCTTTGAATTGAAAACAAAATGGAGGTACCAAGACTTGAAAAGATCGTTCTTAATATGTGAATAGGTACATTTATAAGAAACGGATGAAAAGATTATTCAAGCCTTAAATCAGATTTAGCATTAATTGGATGACAATTTCCTGTTGTAAAAAATGCAAAGAAGTCTATCTCGAATTTTAAATTAAGAGAAGGAATGCCTGTTTGATTAATGGTTACTTTAAGATGAGACAAAATGTTTTATTTCTTAGAGAAATTAGTACAAGTAGTGAGTCCTAGAATCAGAGATTTCAGATGATTTTCTCAAAAATCTTTTGATAGAGAGTGAAATTATAATTTCTGAATAAAAGAACATACAATTTTTCCTGAAGTTCCTCAACACGATGTTGTAAAACCTTACGGAATGCAAATTACAATCAAAATTAAGTGAAATAATAAAGATCATAATAAAGCTTTATTACAAGCTCTAGAATTTCCTTTTACTAAATAGTTAATAATTAATTTTTTTATGGCAAGAAAAGCACTAGAAGTTAAATGCAAAAAAATAAAAGAAATCGCTGACAAATTGCATAGTGAATGAAAAAAAATTCCTTTTGCAACTAAGCTTTATCATAGATGTTCAGTTTGCTGAAGAGTTAGATGATATATGTGAAAATTTGATATGTGCAGAATTTGTGTAAGGGAAAAATCAAATTCTTGAGAACTTATGTGAGTAAGGAAATCAAGTTGGTAAAATAAGCAATTTTATAAATTTTATTTTTTATATTTTATATTTATCAAATTATGATAAACGATCCAATAGCAGACTTATTAACAAGAATTAGAAACTGATATTTAGCTAGATTAGAAAATATTAAGCTTCCTCATTCTATAATAAAAGAAGAAATTTTAAGAATTCTTAAAAAGAATAAATATATTGTTTCTTATGAGACAGTTGATTTATGAAATTGAAAAAAAGACCTTTCAGTTGAATTAAATGATGTAAGAATGACTAAATACATTCCAACTTTTAAAAGAATCAGTAAACCAGGACAAAAAATATATTTGAAATCAAAAGATATTAAGAAATCAAGAAATTGACTTTGAATATATGTTCTTTCAACTCCAAAATGAGTTATTACATGATATGAAGCTAGAAGCTTAAATGTTGGATGAGAATTACTTTGTGAAATATTTTAATTTAATTTAATGTAAATTTTCTATGTCTAGAATTTGAAAATCACCTATCACTATTCCTGCTTGAGTTTCAATCTCAAATAATGAAAGAATAGTTAAGGTTAAATGACCAAAATGAGAATTATCTTTTGAAATTAAAGATTTTGTAAACTTAGAACAAACTGATACTTCTTTGACAGTAAGTATTAAAGATGAAAACGATTCTTTTCAAAAAGGTGTTTGGGGATTAACAAGAACTTTAATTTGAAATATGGTAACTTGAGTTACTGCTTGATTTGAAAAATCATTAGAAATTATTTGAGTTTGATATAAGTTCGAAGTAATTTGAACTGATAAATTAACTCTATCTGTAGGTTTTTCTCATAAAGTAGATTTAACTGCACCAGAATGAGTAACTTTAGCATTAGATCCAAGCGTTAAAAATACTATAATCATAAAATGAATTGATAAGCAATTGGTTTGATTCTTCGCTGCAAAAGTAAGATCAATCAAAAAACCTGAACCATACAAAGGAAAATGAATCAGATATTCTGGAGAATATGTAAGAAGAAAAGCTTGAAAAACTTGAGGTAAGAAATAATAAACTAAATCCTAATACTAAATCCTAAATATATAAATATGTTAGAAAAAGTTTCAAAAAGAATAAGAAGACATACAAGAATCAGAGCTAAAATTTCTGGATCTGCTATTAAACCAAGATTAGCTGTTTATAGAAGCAATACTGCTATATACGCTCAATTTATAGATGATATATCTGGAAAGACTTTATGTTCAGCATCGGATTTAAAATTAAAATCAGGAACAAAAGTTGAAAAAGCTGCAAAAGTTTGAGAAGAAATCGGTAAAAAAGCTCAAGCGTTATGAATTACAACTTGTGTATTTGATAGAGGATGATTTATGTATATTTGAAGAGTTAAAGCACTTGCAGATGAAGCAAGAAAAACTGGATTACAATTCTAATTTTTATTAATAATAGTTAAGTTAAATATGGCTAAAGAACCACAAAAAAAATGAGGATTCAAAGAAGTTAGCAAAGAATTTGCCGAAGTGCTTTTGTGAATTGATAGAGTTACTAGAGTAACAGCTGGTTGAAGACAACTTAGATTCAGAGCATCAGTAGTTATTTGAGATGGTAAATGAAGCATTGGTCTTTGAATTGGTAAAGCATGAGAAGTAGTTGTTGCTATTGAAAAAGCTGTAAGAGATGCAAAAAAGAACTTAGTAAAATTCGAAATTATAGGGTGAACAATTGCTCACAATATTGAAGCTTCATATAAAGCTGCTTCATTAATGTTTAATCCAGCTTCTCCTTGAACTTGAATAATTGCAGGTTGAGCAGTAAGAAAACTTCTTTCAGTTTCTTGAATAAAGGATGTAATTGCAAAAAGATATGGATCTACAAATAAAATAACAAATGCAAGAGCGACAATAAAAGCATTATCAAACTTAAAATCAAGTTCAAATTCTTTTATGACAAAGAAAGAAACTCCTGTAAAAAATGAAACTTCAACTGAAATTCAAGAATAAATATAACTAATTTTTAAAAAGCTATGTTAAATCACAGTCTAATTGCTCCAAATGCTAATTCAAGAAAAACTTCAAAAAGATTAGGAAGATGAAATGGTTCTTGAAAATGATCTTTTTCTTGAAAAGGATGTAAAGGTCAAAATGCAAGAGCTTGAGCTAAATATTATCCATCATTTGAATGAGGACAAACTCCTTTATTCAGAAGAATGCCTAAAAAAAGATGATTCACTGCATTAAATGCAACTGAGTTCTCTGTAATCAATGTTTCTGTTTTAGAAAATTTGGCAGTTTCAGGAATCATTGAAATCAATAATTCAGTTCTTGTTGAACAAGGATTGATAAAAAATGTAAGCGAATTTGTTAAACTTTTATGAGATTGAGAAATTAAATCTAAGGTGTCTGTTTCTGTAAATAAGGCATCAAAGTCAGCAATTGAAAAAATTGAAAAAGCTTGATGAAAAGTTGAATTGGTAAAATAAATATTTTAAGAATAAAAAAGTTTCAAATTTCTTGAAACTTTTTTATTGTCTCAAATTTATGATTAAATAATCATCTTATTTGATAGATTTCAAAATAACAAAACAAAACACATTCGAATTAAGAGAATTTTTTTTATTTACATTTGAAAGAATTTGAATTTAAATATAATTGTAGACAATATAAAATATCAGTGATTTTAAGATAATTAAAATTGAGTAAGGGAAATCAAATGATTATAAAATTGAAAAATACTAAAATGTCGTTTATGTATTCAAAAAAGGCTTTTACTTTAGTTGAGTTAATAGTGGTTATAACAATAGTGGCCATACTTTGAACAATTGCATTTATTTCCTTTTCTTGATATTCCATTTCAGCGAGAGACAGTGTAAGGATTCAGGATATGTCCAATATATGCAACTGACTGGACATATATCAAACAAAAACATGAAATTATCCTTTGCCTGATAGAGATACCATAACAATATCAGCTTCTTGAACAACTATTTGATATCAGTGATATGCTTGAGCAAATATCCTATCATTAGCCAATATATCATCAAATTGATGAAAAGATCCAGTTGATTGAACTTATTACACATATTTGACAAATTCATCAAAAAATAAATTTCAACTTCTTTGATTTCTTGAGGACTCAGGTAATGTGAATTTAAGTTATAATTTCTCAGAAGACTCATTTGCACAAGATAATTCTAAAAAAGCCGTATACACAAAATGAAACTGACTTTGAATCTTGCTGGATTCCTGAGGATTATCTCCAATTCAAACGAATTATAGAGCATCCAGTTTTACAGGAATAGACGTAGCAAATACCAATACTTGATATTTGACATATTTCGATAACAAAAAAATATTAGAATGAACTTGAACTAATTTAAAAAAATTAAAAATAACGTATTTTTATGATCATAAAATAAGCTACATAATAAATGATATAGCTGATTGATCCTTGGTTTGATTTTGGGATATGGAAACTTTTTCACCAAATTGAAAACTTAAAGATTTAAGTTGAAATGAAAATGATTGATATTGCTATAATTCTAATTCTGGAATATGTTCAAGTAAATTAGTTAATAAATGAATGAATTTTAATTGAATAAATGATTATATTTCAAGTTCTGCTTCATCTTGATTTTTAAACACTTCAGATACTTCTTTGGCTGTTTGGTTTAAACTTGGCGCAGATTGATTTGATGTAATTGGTTATAATTCTCAACCAATAATAAGCTGAAAATATTTAAGGATTTATATTAGATCACCCAACAATGCACCGAAAGTAAGATTTGATGAAACAATAGCTCATGAGGTGCAATATTCAGGCTTTTGATCATGAGATAGAAATTGGCATTTTCTAGTTGGCACATATAAACACACTTGATGAACAAATTCTACAATTAAATTATATGTAGATGGTATTTTTCAATGATCATCAAATAATACTGTTTTGCCGGTAGAAGTTTATAATGATTATATTGGTTCCACTTGGGGCGGTAAATTTTTGGGTCAAATAGGTAAAACTTTTATTTTCAATCGTGCATTATCGGATTCTGAGGTAAAAAATTTATATAATTCAACAAGGTATTAAATATTCACTAAACTATATTTTTCAATTCTAGCTTTACTTTTCTTGTTTTTTAATATACTAATACCATTAATTTAATATTAATTTTTTAATATGTTTTTACAAAATTTTTCTAGAATTTGGAAATCAGAAGATTTGAAAAGAAAAATCCTAGTAACTATAGCTTTGATAATTTTGTTTGAGTTTTTGTCTATAATTCCAGTTCCTGGGGTTAATCTATGAGCTTTAGAGCAAATGCAAAAATTCCTTGAAGCGAATCAATGATTATCTTTTTTTAGCTCTCTTATGTGAGGTTGATTAAAAAGTTTCTCAATAATATTAATGTGACTTTCTCCATATATCAATGCTGTTATTATAGTTCAGCTTTTAGCTGTTGTTATTCCTCAACTTGAAGCATTAAAAAAAGAATGAGAACAAGGTCAAAAAAAGATTGATACATATACTAGATGGTTAGCTTTACCTTTAGCTTTTGCACAAAGTTATGGAATGATCATCCTGTTGAACACATTATTGGGTGCAAATGTTAAATTGATTGATACATGAATGGCAACTGTACTTCCAGCAATGTTAATTATAACAGCCTGAACAATACTTCTAATGTGGCTTGGAGAAATTATAAGCGAATCATGAATCTGAAATTGATCTTCAATGATAATCTTTGCATGAGTCCTTGCATGAGTTCCTCAACATATAATGTGATACTTAAGCGTTTGAAATTTTGTTCTTCCTATTATTTTACTAGTAGCAACGCTTTTGGTTATCTATATAATCATCAAATTCACTGAATGATATAGAAAAATCCCTTTGATTTATACAAGAACCTGAAGAAATGAAAAATCTTATTTTCCAATAAGAGTTAATCAAGCATGAATGGTGCCAATCATTTTTGCTGTATCAATAGTTACTTTCCCATCTTTGATAGGTCAAATTCTTTCAAAAAGAGCTAGCGGAACATGAAGAAGCATGTGAGAATTTCTAGTGAATAATTTCAGTATGAATAACCCAGGATGGTTATATATCTTGATTTATTTCTTGCTTGTTCTTGGGTTCTCATATTTCTATATATCAATAGTTTTCAATACTGACGAAGTTGCAGAAAATATCCAGAAAAGATGATGATATATACCTTGAGTTAGACCAGGAAAGGAAACTTCAGAATATTTAGCGAAGACTTCCAATAATCTAAATCTATATGGTTGAGCATTTTTGGCGTTGATTGCAGTTTTTCCTTATTTGATAACAAAAATCAATAATATATTTCAATTCGTTGATGTTTCAGGAGGTTGAAATATTGATTTCTTAATTAGTTGAGCATGACTTATTATCGTTGTGTGAGTTGTTCTAGAATTAATAAGAAGAGTAGACACGGAATTAAAAAGTTATGATTATAAAAGATTTTTCTAAAAAAGAATACAGATTTTAAAACCACAATAATTCATTCTTGGTCCCTCTTCCACTTGTGGTTGAGGGATTTTTAATCATATTCAATATAAAATATTATCTGAATAATTTAATTATAATGCAAGCTTTTGTTTTTGATACTGAAACTACATGATTTACAGTTAAATGAGGTTCTATTGAAGAACAACCATACATAGTACAATTTGCTGGAATTTTATGAGAAATAAGTCAGGAAAAATGATTTGTTGAGATTGAAAGAATCAATTATCTTGTAAAACCTAGAATTTCCATCCCATTTTCATCAAGCCAAATCCATTGAATCTATGACAGAGATGTAGAAAATGCGCCTTATATAGAAGAGGTCATGGATAATATATTAAAATATTTAAATACAACCGATGTTGTTGTTGGTCATAATGTAGAGTTTGATGAAGAGATAATAAGAGGAGAACTAGCTAGACTTTGAAGAAAATGAGATTATCAAGCAAACAGCTCAATTTGTACTATGAGGTCAACCACTGATTATTGCAAATTACAATGAAGATGATTTTCTTTCAAACCGCCAAAATTAAATGAGCTGTATAAATTCCTTTTCTGAGATTGGTTTGAATGAGCTCATGATGCGATGGTCGATGTGGAAGCTACAGCAAAAGCATTCTGAGAATTGGTAAAAAAATGAGTGATCGTTCTTGAAGAAAGTATGGTTATGCGACTTTTCTAAAAATTCTAAATTAGAATTATAAAAGAATCAATATTATAAATTGATTTTTTCATTAAATACGTATAATTCTTTTGAGGGAAAGATGTATACCTAAAACTTGTTTTTAGGAGGAAAGTCCGGACACCACTAAGACAACATAGCAGATAACGTCTGCGGCTGCAATGCATAACTTATAAGATTGCAGTACGGAAAGTGCCACAGAGACAATACTAGTTTCGCTTGCGAGATGAAAGGTGAAAAGTCTTCAGGTGTGGGGAAACTCGCTACTGAAGAACTTCCAAGGCAATCTTGGAAATGTGGGCAAACCCTATGTGGTGCAAGAGGAATGGTATCATTCAAATTAAAGCGTCTTGGCTGATTTGCCTGATATACCTTGCTTGAGACTTGAAGCGATTCAAGCCCTAGATAGATTTACATCGAGATACAAAATTCGGCTTATTACCCTTACTTTAAAAAGTTGTAGTTAATCTACGACTTTTTTGTGTTTTTTGACATAATTTGTTTTATTTGATATATTAGTTATGTTTATAAATAATAGCATCATTATGAATACTAAAACTCCATTTCCTTATTCGCTAGACTCAAAAGAATGATGGAGTTTATCAAATTTACCTCCGGAAGATCAAGCGATAATACTACAAAAAGAGTGATGAATCTTTGAACATGCATATAAAGTAAAAGATGATGTTGAGGAAGTGTTAAAAAATAATCAAAATGAATTAAAAAGAAAAAGTTCAAAGATTGAAGAATTAGAAAGAAATTTAAAATTTCAAACTCTGTACTCAGAAATAATAATTTTGATTAATACAGCCTCAGAAGATGAAAAAGAAGAGTTAGACAAAATTTTTTATGGGATCAGACAATCACAAGATAGAAATGCTTATGAGGATCTAAATAATTTATTGATAAAATTTTCAATAAAAACAAATAATCAGAATCTTTTTAATAAATTACTTACAGTCCCAGAAGCTTGATTAAATGTTCCATCATTAATTTTCGCAATTGAATCATGAAATATAATTTTTGCAAAATGAATAATTAATAATTTAATGAACAACTTTTTCCTTTTTGAAGATATAGAGAATTTTCGTCATAGAGTAATATCAAGAATAGATAAAAATTTAGTTTCTGAAGATTATTTAGATTTAGTTTGGCAAACTTTTATTGAGGCCAGAGACGTTAAATTAAAATTAAAATAGATACATTAAGATAGATGACTTATCTATAAAACTAAATTTGAAAAGTCTTGAAGAAACGTTATTATTCTTTAGGATTTTTTATTGGGTAATAATTTAATATCATGAATATAATACTTGTCTGAATACAATGAAGCGGAAAATGAACCCAGGCCAGAAAAATTGTTGAAAAATACTGATATAGCTTTTTTGAAATGTGACAAAAACTTCGTAATTTTTCTGAGCTTGATTTGCCAGAATCCACTGATGTGAAAAATTATCTGAGTGATTGAAAACTTGTTCCGATTGAACTTATTTGAAAAATATTGATTCATTATCTAAATATACATAAAGATGTCTCAGTTCTTTTTGATTGAATCCCAAGAACTCCTGATCAAAAAGATATGTTTGATTTGATAGTCAAAGATTATATTATTATTTTTCTTGACTTAAATAAGTTGGATGCAATTGAAAGACTTTCTTGAAGAAGGATAGACCCTGTAACTTGAGAAAGTTTTTGACCAGAGTTTATTCAAGATATTAATCCTAAAACAGGAAATCAGTTAATCATAAGGGATGATGATAAGCCAGAGGCTGTTTCAAAAAGAGTCGATACTTTTTACCAAAATACTTTACCTCTTCTTGCTTTATGGGCAGCAGAATGAAAAAAAGTTTACAAGATAGATGCATCGAAAACCGTTGAAGAGGTCTTTTCTCAAATTGAAAATATTATTGAAAGCAAGTAAAATGTATTTTTATATTCATATTCCTTTTTGTAAAAGCAAATGCAAATATTGCAAATTTGCTTCTTTTTCGTGAATTGAAAATAAGATTGATGAATATGTGGATTTTCTTAAAAAAGAGATTAGAGAATTTTTTTTAACCCCGGGGTTAAAAAAAATTGACT
>CAYWJC010000239.1:0-3941 GCA_964458505.1 uncultured Candidatus Peribacteria bacterium
AAAAGTAACAGGTGTAATTCAGGAATCGTCAGTTATAGTAAGAGAGATGTTCACGGGTACCTCGCTTTGTTTTATTGGACTAATAATTCATGTATATGTAATTAATGGAGGTGTTGTATCTAACGGAACATTATTGATTCAAAATGTCGAATCAACACTTCATCATAAATATACATAACCTGGTGATTCTGAACAATTTGCTCACCAACATCAAACTGCTATTTTATATGCTGAGCTATCTGAGTTCGGATAAGTTGTTGTATCTAGAAGCACAGAATAAGACCGTATCGAATTATCTGTAGGTCGTATTGTTCATATAGTTTTCCATTCGGGAGATTGGTAAATGTAAGCTATATAATCATTTCATAAATCTCAACAATTATCACCAATTAAATCAAAATTAATATTATACTTTCAACTTATATATCAATTTGTTGTTGTGGAAGTTATCTTATCAAGTACACAGGTTGCATTATTGGCAATCACATTATAAATAATTAAAGCAAGAGATGCATTTCATCATCCATCTAAAGCTGAAACAGAATATTCATGTAATCATATTGAATTTGAAATAGAAAGGTCGTAACTACCTCAAGAACCCACAATTATTCAAGAATTAGTTGTTCAGCTTTCATTAAAAGTCACGGAAGATATTCACTCATCATCTGTTATTGTTAATTTAATGCTAGCAGGTACATTACTTTGTTTGATGGGAGAAGTGATTCAAGTAAAAGCTATTAAGGGTGGATCCCCAGGGGCCGCATTTACTAATGCTGATTGTGTTCATATTATGAAAAATATAAACATTAAACATAAACTTACTCTGTTATTTATAAAAAATATTATTGATTTCATGTTTTAATTTATTAAAAAATAAATTAGTGTTATGTTTACACTTATTTTAAATAAAATCATATATAAAAAATAAATTAATAAAAAGGTTATAAATAAAAATAACCTGATATTATATTAATATTTTTTAAATATTCAAATATTTGACTATTTAAAATTTAATAGCAAAGAATATTTTGTTTCAATATGACATTCTGAAAAAAATCTTCAAAGATTTTTTTATCTTGCAAAACATAAAAAGCTTTTGATGAAATATTTCAATTCGGAGTTTTCAAATAAGGGTATTTTTCAAGAAAATTCTCAATCAAGTTATTCCAGTGTTCATTTCAGTTTTTGCAAAAGATTTTTGATAGGCTGAAATGCGGAGTAACAGAAATATATTTTAATAATTGAGCGTCTTTTCATTTTTCTTTTAAAATTGAAAAATATTCTTTAAAAAATCAGTTCATTTCAGCGAATCAAACGATCACAACCGGAACTTTTTTCTCATTCAAGAAATCTATAAGAAAATCAGCAAGAAGAATTTGAGATTCTTTCAAAAGTTCTATCTCGCTTCATTTTTTTAATTGATGAGTCCTATTTGTATGAAATAATGTTTTATTTAAAATCAGAACATTTTTTTGAAAGCATTCATCTCAATAAATCACTTTAAATAAATCCCTAGCCATTTTTCACGCCTTTCACTCGGAAGAAAAAAATTCATTGTTTTTGAATTCCTTTTCTCAAGGATTATCTCAAATAAGAATGGCTTCAATTTTATCAAAGTCAATATTTTCAAGTTCCTTTGAAAAAACATAATCGATTCAATATTCTTCTTTGGTTTTCAGAAAAAAGCTTTTAATTTCTTCAAGCTTTTTTCTTAATTTTTCATTCATATTTTCTTTACTTTCATAAGATGAGGTTAATGAATTTGCCATGGTTGAATTAATAATTTATAAGCTCATTATCTTTGAATTGCTTGATTTGAATTCAATTGATTACTACATCATAAAGAGGTTTATCATTTCTATCAGTTTTTTGAGTTGCAATTTTATCGACAATATCTATTCATTCAACGGTGAATCCGAAAATAGTATGATGTCAGTCAAGCCAAGGAGTCGAAGCTGCTTGTACTATGAAAAATTGACTTCAATTTGTATTAGGTCAAGCGTTTGCCATTGAGAGCGTTCATTTCAAATGAGATAAATTTGAATCAAATTCATCTTTGAAATTTGATCACCAAATACTTTTACCTCATGTTCAAGTTCATTTTGGATCTCATCATTGAATCATAAAATCAGACATGACCCTATGAAAAATAAGTCCGTCATAATATCAATTTTTTGAATGAGTAATGAAATTCTCACAAGCTTTCGGTGCAATTTCCGGGAAAAATTTGATTTTTATCTCTCAAAGGCTTGTATCCATTATAGCAACAATGTCTCATTGTCTTAAAACTGTATCTTGCATGTATTATTAATTACTAATTACAAATTACTAATGCTTGGCATTAGTTTGTTTTAAGATATATATTTATAGTTTTTTATCAAATTTATAATGCAAAATATTTGACTTTTGGCTTAAAATCAATAAATTGTACTAATCTACAAATAATTTTTTTAAGAGATGAAAAAGAAATTCTTTATCACAACACCAATATATTATGCGAACTCAGTTCCTCATATAGGACATGCTTATTCTTCATTGATAGCCGATGTCATCGCCAGATATAAAAGAGATAATTGATTTGATGTGAAATTCTCAACTTGAGTTGATGAGAACTGACAGAAAATGGTAAATGCAGCGAAAGAGAAATGAATATCAATAATGGAATTTCTTGATGATATCGCAACAAAACAAAAAGCGGTTTGGGATGGGATAGATATAAGCTATACTGATTTCATAAGGACAACCGAGTTAAGACATCATGAATTCGTATCGAAAGTTTTACAGAAAACTTATGAAGCTTGAGATATCTATAAATGAGAATACGAATGACTTTATTGTGTATGATGCGAAGCCTTTAAAAAGGAAACCGATTTGACACCTGATTGACTTTGTCCTGATCACCTTAAAAAGCCTGAACACATAAAAGAAAAAAATTATTTTTTCAAGCTATCAAAATACCAAAAACAGCTTGAGGATTTTTATCTGAATAATCCGGATTTCACTATTCCAAACAACAGATTCAAAGAAATGCAATCTTTTTTGAAGGAATGATTGGAAGATTTTTCAATTTCCCGTGAAACTAATAAATTTTGAATTCCACTTCCTTTTGATCCATCTCAAGTGACATATGTCTGGTATGATGCACTTTTGAATTATCTCACGGTTTGTCAGAATTGAGCAGAAGATTTTTGGCCTGCAGATTTGCATGTAGTAGGTAAGGAAATTGCAAGGTTTCATGTCATCTATTGGCCCGCGATGCTTCTATCAGCCTGATATGAATTACCTAAAAATGTTCTTGTTACCTGATTTATTACAATCGACTGACAAAAAATCTCAAAATCAATTTGAAACGTCATCGATCCTGTGGAATTCAGCGGAAGATATTCTCGTGATCTTATGCTTCTATATCTTTTGAGTACATTCCCTATCTGACAAGATTGAGATTTTTCTGAGGCTCAAGCTATTTTGATGTACAATGCGAAGTTAGCAAATAATATCGGGAATCTTTTGAATAGATTTCTAGTTCTTGGTGATAAATTTTTCTGAAAAGATGAAATATCAGGAAAATTAAATGAAAACATTAAAGATAAAAGAAGTGATTTGATTCAAAAATATTTTCAAAATATGGATAATTATATTTTGAAAGATTCTCTCGAAATTGTTTTTGAATTCTGAGATGCTTTGAATAAATTCCTTGATGAGACAAAACCATGGAATAAAAACATTGAGACTGACAAAGAGGAATTAAGGGATATTATATTTACTCTTTGAGAATGACTTAGAACTATTGCGATATTGCTTCATCCGTTTTTCTATAATAAGATGAATGAGCTTTTTTCAAGAATCTGACTTGATTATTCTATTGATGAAAATGAAATGAAAAAATTATTAGATAAGATTGAAGGTTTTACAATAAAAGAAAAGTGAGATGCTTTATATCC
>CAYWJC010000240.1:0-2193 GCA_964458505.1 uncultured Candidatus Peribacteria bacterium
TTTTAACCCCGGGGTTAAAAAAAATTGACTCAATTTATTTCGGCTGATGAACACCATCAATTTTAACAATTAAGCAGATAAAAGATATAATAGGTGAATTTAATATTAATTTGTCCCCTAAATTATGCAAGGTTAGGATGGATGATTATCCGGAAGTAACTTTAGAAATGAATCCTGAAAATGTTAATGAAAATTACTTAAATTGACTAAAAAATATTTGAATAAATAGATTAAGTATTTGAATACAAAGCCTAAATGATAAAACTTTATCAGGAATATGAAGATGTGACTTTGAGACAATAAAAAAATCATTTGATATATTAAATAAAAAAATCATTGATAACGTGTGACTCGATTTTATCATAGGACTTCCGCATATGAAAAAGTGAGAATTATCTGAAAATATTTCGTATATTCTAGATAATCATGATTTTGTAAAACATATAAGTGTTTATATGTTAGAGGAATGAGTTTACCCGAAAAATTGGTGAGAAAATTCTCTAAAAAAAGAGGATTACACTGAAGAATATAAAGAAGTATGTAAAAAATTGGAAAAATTCTGATTTTCAAGATACGAAATTTCAAATTTCGCGAAACCATGATTTGAATGCTTGCATAATAAATCATATTGGAATCATTCAAATTACAGATGATTTTGACTCTGAGCAGCAAGTTTCATTGAAAATACAAGATTTGCCAATTCCTCAAAGTTCAATGAGTACTATGCTTCAAAAATGGAGTTTCAGGAAAATTTAAATGAAAAACAGCTGAAAATCGAAAAAATAATGTTTGATGTAAGGACAATTTGAGTAAAAAAAGATTTTTTGAATAATGAAAAAACGGAAGAATTCATAAAAGATTGATTTTTGATAGAGGAAAACTTAGTAATTAAACCAACTTTTAAGTGAATTTGAATTCTGGATTATGTGTTATCTGAATTGATCTAATTTTGACAAAGATCATTTAATTTGTATATTAATTCAATATTAATAATTTATATCATGACTAAATTAAATTCTTTAAAAATACCTTCATCTTCCTCTAATATCGCTCTAGAATTACTTAAAGATTCTTTCAAACAAGAACAAGAAATGAAATTTCCTGTTGAATTTGCAAATACTGTGGCACAAATTCTTGAAGAAGAACAAGAATATATAAGAACAAGAATATATAATTCAGAAAATGTGCATTCGATTTTTCCAAAATTAAAACTTCCTTTTTGAGTAGATTTTACTTTTGAAGAATTAGATAAAATATCAAGAAGAATTCATAAATTTAATGAATATGGTATTGTTTTTAATGTAATTAATATTGTTTGATTGCCTGATTGAATTTATTTTGACTTAAAAAAATGAACAAGCACTACTCAAAAAGTTATAATAGTAAAAAATCCAAAATTATATGAGGGTAATAATTATCTTAAAAGTGCAGAAATATCCATTGAATATACACATATCTGAAAAGATGATATTACATGGTCTCCAGGTTTTAGCAAAACATTGTATTATCTAGATTACAGAAATTCTTAGATTTCGTAAACATAGATCGGCAAATCCTTGTCTCAGGGTTTGTCGATTTTTATAGGTTCAAGTCATTTGATCTCAAAAGTATAAGAAATTATTTTGGTTCATTTCTTTAATTCTTTGTTGAATTTTTCAACAAATCTAGTATTTTTATCTGGCATTCAATAAAGATATATGACATCAGCATTTTCAAGATTAAATTTGAAAATATCCTTGTTTTTAAAGGAGATATTCTTGGATCAAATAATAAAATTTTTAAAAACACAGTACAAATACAAAGGATAGCAAATCTCAATTCAATATGCATTTATGTTAAAATTTTTTCCTGCATAAAAGGTTATTCTTCAATCTCAACATCAAATTTCATAAAAATTATCTCAGATTTTAAAGTCAACAAGATTCATGGCTCGTATAATATCTTTTTTGATTGTAGGAACCCAAGGAGCAAGTGAAAGTCAGGCAAACGCGAAGGGAATCAAAAATAACAATATCAGCAATTCTATTATATTAAGATTCATTTTGTTGTTGTCTAAAGATGTATTTATTGAATTATATATGAAAAATAATAATAACAAGCTTGCATTTTAAAATTAGCAAATATAATGTGAAAGCTTTAAAATTTGCCGCAATAGCTCAGTAGGTAGAGCGCACCCATGGTAAGGGTGAGGTC
>CAYWJC010000241.1:0-5338 GCA_964458505.1 uncultured Candidatus Peribacteria bacterium
ATCACACTTCTTTGGGATCAAGGCTTCATTCATCAAAAAATCCAGAAATCAAGTCTGCATCAAGTGATTTTGCAAGTAAGGTAATAAGTCTTTCTCATCATCATCTATACATGAAATGATCATGGAAAACTCAAATTTTTTTTGGCATCATTTATAATATTAAGCTGATTTATTGTGATTTAACTTTTATACATTTTTTTCAGGCACTCCTTCTATTCATTCAAAGAAAGCATCGAATTCCTCTCTATACATTTCTTCTTTTACCAATAATGCTTCTGATATCTTTTGGTGCAGATCTTTATTTTTTATTATTATATCCTTTGCTTTATTATAAGCTCCTTTTAAGATTTCTCTAACTTTATTATCAATTATTTCTTGAGTTTTTTCACTGATTATCTTTCCTTGCGACTCTCATCATAAGAAATTACCTTGTGCTTGCTCTGATATAAAATTCTCAGCTCAAAGCTCATCGTCGAATCAAAATCTCATTACCATTGCTCTTGCTATTTCAGTCGCTTTTTCTATATCGTTTGATGCTCAAGTGGTAATGTTTTCTTTTCAATAAAATATCTCTTCCGCTACTCTTCAACCGTACAAAGTTGCAATTTCATCAAGATATTTTGCTTTTGAAACTGAAACTCTATCTTTTTCTGGTAAAAACCAAGTAACTCAAAGTGCCATTCATCTTGATAAAATTGATATCTTATTAACAGGATCAGGATTAGGAAGCATTTTTCAAACAACAGCATGCCCAACTTCATGATAAGCTGTATTTCTTTTTTCTAATTCAGTCATCTTTAGAGATTTTTTGGTTGTTCACATCAGGATTTTTTCAACTGATTTTTGAATCATATCATAAGTAACACTAGTAGAATGAAGCTTTCAAGCAAGAATTGCTGCTTCATTTAAAAGGTTTGCCAAGTCAGCTCAGCTGAAACCAACCGTAGTTCAAGCGATTTTTCTTAGATCAATATCCTTATCTAGCGGTTTATTTTTTCCATGTACTTCAAGAATTTTTATTCTATCTTCTAGATTCGGTAGATTAATTGTGATTTTCCTGTCAAATCTTCCTGGTCTTAAAAGTGCTTTATCAAGAACGTCGGCCCTATTTGTTGCTGCCATTACTATAACATTCGTATCATTATCGAATCAATCCATTTCAGTCAATATTTGGTTTAATGTCTGTTCTCTTTCATCATGTCATCATCCAATTCAAGGTGATCTTTTTTTACCTATTGCATCGATTTCATCTATAAAAATTATTGAAGGTGCCTTTTCTTTTGCTTCCTTAAATAAATCCCTTACACGGGCAGCTCAAACTCAAACAAACATTTCCACAAACTCGGAACCTGAAATCGAGAAAAAAGGAACTCAACTTTCTCATGCCACTGCTCTTGCTAAAAGAGTTTTACCTGTTCCTGGAGGTCATACCATAAGCACTCATCTTGGTATCTTTGCTCCCAGATCACGATATTTTTTAGGATTCTTCAAGAAATCAACAACTTCTATTAATTCCTCTTTTTCTTCATCAGCTCAAGCAACATCAGAAAAAGTTATCTTATCTTTTCCTGGATCATATAATTTTGCACGAGATTTTATAAAAGCCATAGGTCAATTTTGTCAACCTGCCATTTTAGAAAATATAAATAAGAATAATATCACGAAAAGAATTGTCCCAATAATGCTTGGAGCAAAATCTGACCAAAATTTTGACCATGTATCATCTTTAACTGTTATTTTTGTTGGATTTCATTTTTGATTAAAACCAAGATCAACAATTCAATCATTTAAAGGAAGCACGACTCTATCTATTTTAGTTAAAACGATTTCCTTATTCCCTACTTTTACTTTATCTTCAGGTTTTTCTTTTCTTTTAGCTAAAAGTTTATTTCAGTCTATGGTTATCTCAGAATATACTCCAGAAGAATAATTTGAGACAACTTCATTGATTCAAAGATTATCATTTATGACTTCTGTTTTTCATGAAGTAAAGAAAGCATAGAACAACGAAATGACAATAGCCAACAAAAACAGCATTATAAAAGGGTTTGTTCATTTGGTTTTCTTTTTCTTATTTTCCTTTTTTTGGATTTCTTTTATCTTTTCAACTAAATCGATTTTATTTTTCTTGTTTGTCATATTTTTTTTATTAAATTAAAGCTAAAAAATAGTATTAAAAACGCCCAAAAAATCAAATTTATTTTCCTAAACTCTCAAAAAAATTTGATATATATTTTTGTTATTTAATTATCAATTATTATTTGATTGGATAATAATAATCGATGCTTGCTATTTTCCATGATTTATCATTTTTCTGCAAATTCTCCAAAACTCATCTGAAATGCATTAATCAATACAAAACGTAAATCTTATCATAATCCGATTTTATAACATTATCGGAAACAACATTATTTCTATCGTTTAATATAACTTCAAATATGTCTGTTTTTCATAATTTTTCCGTTGCAAAATCTTGGACAAAATCATTTTTGATAATGAAATTCATTATTCATCTGTTTATATAGACCAATAATTTCATTTCATTATCTGATAAGTTATCCACGATTTCATCAACACCTTTTTCAATATCGATAGGTATTTTCAGTTGTTTTGATGATTCAATGTTTTTAGATGTGTATTTTTCTATTATTTCATCGATTGATATATCAATATTGAAATCTCTGTTATTAATAATTCAAAGAAACTCTTCATTGTCTTGAGCTCTTAATCAATATAATTTTGAAAGATTGGTGTATGTTGATTTATCAAAGTTAACTCAAAGTATTAAATTGAATTTATTCATATTTTCTTCATTTCAAGGTTTGACTCATTCAAAAAACAAAACAAATCAATCCTTCTTTCTTTTTGATATATTTTGAATTATTTTATTATAGAAATCATCGCTTCAAATATGTGCCATCGTCTGAAAAACCACTGTTTTCTTTCAATTAGATAAAGTATATTCTGGAAGTTTTGCTGGGTTTATCTTATTTTGGTAATAGAAAAACATTCATAAGAATATGATAGTTAAGCTAAAAAATAAAGCAAATCTATACATAAATCTTATAAATATCTCCTTAAATGAAACTAATTTCTTTGTAAAAAGCTTACTGAATGCAAAATAAATTACCGAAAAAATAAAAAAATATATCGAAAGTAATAAAATAACTGATATCACTCATGAAAATCATTCAAAATAATACATGAATATAAAAAAAATCATATAAAAGATTATTCCTAATATTGTTTTTTTGCTCATTTTAAAAAAATTAATATAATATACATTTGACAAATTGAAAAATAAAGTTATATATTAAAACATAAAATAAAAACAAATCTCAAATCTTAGAATAATACCTTCATAAATCAATTTTTTGCAAAAAATATTATTCTTAATAATTTCTTTTCTTCAACTTAATTATAACTACACAACCATGAAAAAAATACTAGGTCTCATTATACTTTTTTCTTCCCTTTTTTCAATAAATATTGCTTTTTGATATAACGATTTGAATTCATGCAAGGCGTACTATAATTACAAAGAAAATTCTCTTTGCAATGATCTATACGGTAAAACAAAATCAAAATCAAACTCTTTCAGTTCAGATCACCGAGATTATAATTCATGTAGGAAATACTACAACTACAATAATGATTCATATTGTAAAAACAGGTATAATCACGATGATTATAATAATAACAGATCTTATAACGATTATAATTCATGTAGGAAATATTATAACTACAATAATGATTCATACTGTAGCGATTATTATAAATCAAACACTTATTATGATTACAATTCATGTGTTTGGTATTATGACTATAATCAAAACAGCTATTGCCAAACCAGATACAGTCAAGTGATAAATTTTACTGATACATATCATTACAATGATTATGAATCATGCAGAAAATATTACAATTACTGAAATGATGCATTTTGTTCTGATAGATATAATAAATACTACACAAGAAACATTTATTACAATGATTATGAATCTTGCAGAAAATATTACAATTACTGAAATGATAGATTTTGCAGCAATTATTACTGAAATTCAGGTTATTACTATGATAACAATTCAAACTATTATTATAACGATAATTCAAACTATTATTATAATAACAACACAAATAAAAATTATGAAAACTATTTGAATCTAATATATAACAACAATCTTCAAGGTAATTATTCAACGCCTTCAAATGACTATTTCAGTACAAATGTATTATGAAAAGATGTTGAGATTTCAAAATTAAATGAATCAAGTCTTATAGAATTTAAATTGAAGAATTCAGCAAACATAACAAAATTCAATAACAGCAAGTATTTCGTGAATGCTTTAAAACAAGAAATCAAGACAAGATATACTGACTGAAGGATTTCCTATTATAAAATGGGTGATATAATCAATGATTTCTCATACTACGTATATTATCTTAATTTATATTTTGAAGCTTTGAAAAATATTGAAAATTGAAAATCAGTCAGCTATTACAAGAAAGATTCACTTGATAATTTGACTTTATCAAAGACTTTTTATGAAAAATTGAAATTTACATTGCAATTAAAATAATTAATTTAAATTATTATTAAAAACAAGTATATGAGCATAGATAAATTATGAGGAAATCAAGACGAAATAATAACAACTAAACAAGTCTGAGAAACAATAAATTCTTTTTCTAATGCTGCAATGACTACAGTAGATATAGTTGAAGAGATTTTATCTGAAAAAGAAGCATTGAATATTATAAGCAATTTAGAACAAGAGCTAGAACAGGCTATAAATCTTTATGATCCAGATTCTTGAATTTTTGGAAATATCGAAGGAACAAAAGCTCTTTTTGAATTTTGATGAATTGATGAAAAATATCTCACCAAAGATTTAATTGAAATATATGCTTTATTTTGATGACGTACTATTCCTGAAGAAAATATAAAAGAATATAAAAGAATTCTTGATTTCTTAAAATCAGAAATTAAAAATCCTGAACTTCAAGCCCAAATATTAAAAATTATTGACCTTTTTGATACATATATCATTTCAATGAAAGGTTGAAAAGTAAAAAATAAACGAAAATTGGAAAATCTTGAAAATAATTATTTGCTTAATATTTTATTCATCAACATCAATAACTTAATTTTAAAAAAATATATTCCATGATTTGTATTTAATAAAGATACATGGGTTGATGATTTTAATAAATTAGAAAAGGATTCTATTTTAATAGAAAGTACTCAATATATGAGTAAATTTATTGACATTTTTTTAAAAAATATCAAAGAATTTGCAAAAATAATAGAATTACTATGTTTAGAGAAATTCAATGA
>CAYWJC010000242.1:0-1870 GCA_964458505.1 uncultured Candidatus Peribacteria bacterium
CTCCATTTTTGCCTGGAGATTCTCTTCTTTTTGCAAGTGGTATGTTTGCTGGAGTGGGAGCTTTAAATATTACTGTTTTGTTTTTTACAATTTGGGCGGCTTCGTTTCTTGGCGATAATGTTAATTATTGGGTCGGCTATCACTTTGGAAAAAAAATAGTTAATAATCATAGGATTCCTATCAACCAAAATCATATTGATAAGACCGAAGTATTTTTTAAGGAGCATGGAAGAAAGGCTATATTTTTTGCAAGGTTCATGCCGATTATAAGAACATTCGCTCCCTTTGTGGCTGGTGTCGGGAAAATGGAATATAAGAAATTTGTTGCTTTTAGTTTGGCTGGAGGATTCACATGGGTAATAAGTTTTATTTTGCTGGGTTATTTTTTTGGTAATATGCCGATAGTAAAAGATAATTTTTCATTGGTAATTTTGTTTATAATTTTCGTATCAGTAGCACCGACAATTTTCAATTTGCTTAAGGCAAAATTACAGAAGAAAGCATAATATTCAACGCTTAGAAATATAAATATTTAATTTTGAATTACTTAGAATGAGTACACAACTGGATTTATTGTTATTATTTGGTGCGATAGTGGTTATTTTTTTATTCTTGGATCTTGGTGTTTTTAATAAAAAAAATCACAAGGTTGATTTTAAATCTGCTGTTCTTCAGTCTTTATTCTGGGTGGCAATATCTCTAGGTTTCGGATTTTTGGTCAGCTTATATATGGGCAATGAGATGGCGACCCAATTTATGAGTGCGTATGTTACTGAGAAAATGCTTTCGATAGATAACTTGTTTGTCATATTGTTGATATTTGGCTATTTTGGTCTTGAGGAGAAATATCATCACAAAGCTTTGTTTTATGGTATTTTGGGGGCGATATTATTCCGGGGTATTTTTATTGTTTCAGGATCATTTATTATTGGTAAATTTGAGTGGGTACTGTATATTTTTGGTGCAATCTTAATTTATACCGGGTTTAAGTTGTTTAATGATAAGAAGGAGCAGCATATAGATTTTGAAAAAAATAAAATCATAAAAATGGCTCGTCGTTTGTTGCCTTTTTCAACCGATCATCACAATGGTAAATTTATTGTAAAAGAAAAAGGGAAATTTATGTTCACGTCTCTTTTTCTGATAGTTCTTCTCATTGAGGCTACTGATATTATTTTTGCGATTGATTCTATTCCTGCAGCTTTTGCTATTTCGCAAAATCCTTTCATTGTTTTTACCTCAAATATTTTTGCAGTCTTGGGAATGCGTTCGTTATTTTTTGTGGTTGAAGGTTTCATTCAGAAATTCCATCATCTGCAAAAGGGATTGGCTTTCGTTTTGGTTTTTATTGGAATGAAGATGATGTTGGGAATTTTTAATGTCCACATTTCATCGGAAGCATCATTTGCTGTTATAATTATTGCATTTTCCGCTTCCTTGTTTTTCTCTGTTTATTCTCCAAGAAAAATTTTCAACAAGTAATCTTTTTCTGATGTTTTTGTATTATGTTACTATGCTGTGTGTCAAAAAATGTTTGATTGCTGATTTGGAAAATTGAAAATAACTGATTATTTTTAAATTATATGGAAAAGGAATTATCAAGAAAAGCGTATATTAATAAGCTGTATAGATTGATTGAATCTTTGAAAGATGGAAAAGCTTACACTATTCAGATCAAAGGTAAGCGCATAAGGGTTCCTGCGAGCGCGGAAATTTCAATTGAATATGAGAAAGATGGTGAAAATGAATTAGAATTTCAGGTTAAATGGTAATAAATTAATAAAAAATATATGAAATGTCCAATATGTAATATAGATCTTCAAATGACAGAGAGACAAGGCGTAGAAATTGATTACTGCCCGCAGTGTCG
>CAYWJC010000243.1:0-1885 GCA_964458505.1 uncultured Candidatus Peribacteria bacterium
GGTTGATTTTGAACAAGACTTCATCCTGTAACAAAGGCAGTTAACAAACATTTGCTGCCAATATATAACAAACCAATGATATATTATCCACTTGAAACACTTATAGAGTCATGAATAGATAAGATAATGCTTATAACTAATCCTGAAAATGTTTCCAATTTCATTGATCTTCTTAAGTCCTGAGAGGAATTCAGGGAAAAATATAAAAGACCCATTCAGATAGTTTATGCTATACAGCCAAAACCCACCTGAATTGCGCATGGACTATGGATTGCAAAAGATTATGTAGGAGTTGAAAATTGTGTTCTAATGCTTTGAGACAATCTTTTTGAAAATTCGATTGAGATCAAGAAAGAAATAATGAATTTCTCATGATGAGCTACAATATTCGTAAAGGAAGTTGAAGATCCTAAAAGATTTGGGGTTGCTGAGATTGATTGAAATGGGGTTGTTTTATCGCTGGAAGAAAAACCACAAAATCCAAAAACAAATCTTGCAGTCACATGAGTATACATATATGATAATAGCTGCTTTGAAAAAAGCATATGACAGCCTTTATCTGAAAGATGAGAATTTGAAATTACCTACATAAATGAACTTTATAGAATGGAAGGTAATCTAAATGCAATAAAACTAAGCTGAAGATGGTTTGATACCGGTACATTTGATAGTATGCTGGTAGCTTCCAATTTTATTAAAGATTTGAAAGATATAGAATAATGATAATTAAAAGTTAAAGTACAAGTCATGAAAAAAAATATTTTAGATTATCTTATATGTCCTGATTGTAAATCAGAAAAAATTATTTTAGATAGAGATTTTTTATCGAATACAAACGAAATTATAAACGCAACTTTAAAATGTAATCAATGCAGTCAAATATTTCCTATTATAGAAGAAATATTGATTTTTTCGCCTAAAAGTTTAAGAGATATTGATTTTGAAAAAATACAAATATGATATACCAACGATACTGATTTTTCAAGATATTACTCATCTAAGAATTTGAATTTTAAAAAAGATATTTCTCGAATTGAAAATAAAGAAATGGAATTTTGGGACGATATACAATATTTAAAAGAACCTAAAAAAAATTGGTTTCGATATTTATCAAGAAAAAATCTTTTTGACTATGTAAAACAAGGTAAAAACAATATACTTGAACTTGGAGCATGATTCTGACAGGATATGTTTGAGAATATAGATAAATTCAGAAACTCAAATCATTATATATCCACGGATCTTTCTTATAATGCTTTAAGATGAATAAAGAAACGATCTAAGTCTAATTGTATTAAAATTAACCTTAGTCTTATTGTTTGTATTGCATGAGATCCTCCATTTAAAAAAGAATTATTTGATTATATAATTGTATTTTGAGTTTTACTCCAAATACCTGAATTACATGCAGCTATTCCAGTAATATTTGAGAAAATGAAATCAAATTGACTTCTATTATTAAATGAACCGAAAGAAAGAAAATCATTATTAGGAAAGGTTTTTAGAAAAACATTTGTTTTATTCTGACTAAAAGAAAGCATACATTCTTTTAGATTAGATTTTGATAAATTAAATGATGAACTCAATAAAGTTTGACATATTGATTTTTTTATTGGTGAAACATCTCCAATTGTTCCTTTATTGTGATTAACAATAATGAGAAATTTTTGAGAAAATCAAAGGAATACCATATTAATGCAAAAAATTGACAGATTCATGATAAATACGGTTTGAAAATTATTTTCAGAAACGTTTTGATATTGAGAATGACTATTTGTGGTTAGAAAGAAAAACAATTTATTTTTATAAATTTATTATGAAAAAGAAAAGAATACTTATTGTTTCTTGGACATTTTTTCCTGCATGGAGCTATTGAGGAATTGCA
>CAYWJC010000244.1:0-7135 GCA_964458505.1 uncultured Candidatus Peribacteria bacterium
AGAAATGAAGTGAATAAAATCTGAAATTGACACCAGATTAGAAGATAAGCAAAAAAGGAATATTCAACAAATACTTGCCTGAATTCACTATCCTCAAAATTATATCGATGAAGAAAAAAGAGTTGCATAAGTTGCATAATTTATAAATTAAAAAATCTCGTGAGTAAGCTCACGAGATTTTTTAATTGAGATTTTTAATGTTTAGTTTCTTTTAATTTAAAAACAACATGTTTTCTAAGTTTTTTATCATATTTTCTTAATTCTAACTTCTCCCCTGCTGCAAAATTTTTCTTTTGTACATTTGTTATATAACCCATTATTGAGCTCTCAGTTGAAATACAAGACATATATGTTCTTTTACCTTTTGCCATAATTACTGTTTAAATATTATTTTTAAGTGCGAGAATTTTATTTAATTATTTTAAAAATACAAATCTTTTTGTAAAAAAAAGTTTTTTGGATAGAATAAAAAAAATTAATTGGATAATAAGTTTAGATTTCATCTGAATCTGAACAATTGTCTAGTTTCTAGATTTCTAATACTAAAACCTAATTATGTTTATAGACGAAGTAAAAATTAAATTAAGAGCTTGAAAATGATGAGATTGAATAGTTTCTTGGAGAAGAGAGAAATGCATACCTAACTGATGACCATTTTGAGGAAATTGATGAAAATGAGCAGATATTATTTTACAAGCCAATCCTAATATAAACACACTTATCGATTTCAGACATAAGAAACTTATAAAAGCAGAAAATGGAGAGAAATGATGACTTCAGGAAAGAGCTTGAATAGGATGAGTCGATCTTGTTATAAATGTTCCTGTTTGAACAATAGTTAGAGATGCCTCGACTTGAGAATTCATATATGATCTAAGTAAAAATTGGGAAAGACTATTAATTTGCAGATGATGAAGATGAGGTTATTGAAATTCGCATTTTGCAACAAGCACAAGACAAGCACCCAAATTCGCTGAACTTTGAGATATCTGAGAAGAAATTGAAGTTAATTTAGAATTAAAACTTGTTGCTGATATTTGAATCATTTGACTTCCAAATGCATGAAAATCAACTTTAATTAAAACTATAACAAATGTAAAGCCAAAGATAGCATCTTATCCTTTCACTACGATTATTCCAAATCTTTGAGTAATGGAACACAAATGAAAAAGTCTTGTTATTGAAGATGTTCCTTGACTAATCAAATGAGCAAGTCATTGAAAATGACTATGACTTAATTTTCTTAAACATATCGAAAGAACTAGAGTTTTATTACACCTTCTTGATCTTCAAGAATTGGATAAAATAATAGAAAATTATAATGATATCAGAAATGAACTCAAGATATTTTCTGAAGATTTGGCTTCAAAAAAAGAAATAGTTGTTTTATCAAAATCAGATTTATTCGATAAAGAAATGATCGATTATATAATTAAGGAATTTAAGGCTAAAACAAAAATCAAAGATATTTTTGTAATTTCAGCTCCCGCAAATATTTGAATCGAAGTCCTTAAAGATTATCTTGTCGATAAATTCGCTAATGATGAAGAAATTGAGATAACACAAGAAAAACAAGAAACAGTAAAATTTTATGATCTGAAAGATGAAATGAAAGATTTTGAAATCATTGATAATTGAAATTTACAATTTGAAGTTAAATGAGAAAGAATTGAACAAATAGTGAGAATGACAGATATGAAAAATCTTGAAGCTGTTTTAAGAGTATATGATGTCATGACGAAAATGTGAATAACTAAAAAAATAGACTCTATCATTAGAGTCAAGTACGAAAAAGAAGTCCAATATTTTCTGTTTGAAAATGAAAAATGAGATGATATCTTCCCTAAAGTTGTGATATCAGGAAGGGTTTTTACTTTAGATAAATTATTCTTAAATTAATTCCAGCCTTTTATTTATTCAAACTATAAGTCCACCTCACTCTTTATCCTTAAAATATATCTCATCAACTATATTTTTAATAAGCTGAAATAATCACCTTCATCTTTTTCCTAAATATCAATCAAATCCCTCAGCTTCTTTTTGATTTCTGATTTCTTCCATTTCATAACTTTTTTTAGCATAAGCTCATTTTCAAGTGTCATGTACTTCAATATTTATGTTGGAAGTATTTGATTCTGTCTTAAAACTTAAAATGAAAATATTTTTATCGAGTGGCATGCTTCAATATTCAATTGAATTATTAACAAGTTCATCCGAAATCAACGAAAATCTCCCTTTCCAAGGAACGGTTACGTTATTCTTATCAAGGATATATAGCATCAAAGATCTTATAATTTTTGATTGACTATAATCAGACTTAAAATAAATTGATAAATCAAAATTTTTAAAATCATATATATTGGTATCAATATACTCAATTAAATCCTGATAATCTATATTTGATATATCAATTTGGGACATTATTTATTATAAATAAGCAAATTAATTGTTTCACAAAAGTAAGTATATCAAAATTTACATAAAAAGTCAAAAAAAATACTATAATCTTTCGATTATAGTATTTATATTTTTTAGATTTTATATTATCTGATTGCTTCTTTAAAAGTTTTACCAGCTCTAAATACAGGAGATTTCATAGCAGGAATTTTAATTTTAGCTCCAGTTCTTGGATTAACTCATTGTCTAGCAGCTCTGTGAGAGATTTTAAATGCTCCAAAACCAGTAACAACAACTTCACCATCTTTTTTTAATTCAGCAGTAACTACATCGATTAAAGCGTTTAAAACTTTACCAGCAGCATCTTGGCTAAGACTAGCTTTTGTAGCAATAGCTTTAATTAAATCTTGTTTCTTCATAAAATTAATTAATTATAAATATAAATTTACAAGACCTATTATATCAAAAAAAAAGATAATGCAAATTTTTTTATAATATTTTTAGCATTAAAGCTGTATTACTTTGTTTATTAATATTTTTTTTGGCTTAAAATAGCGGATTATTTAATTTCAAATAATATTGGCTTACTACTCATAAAATCTTTTTTAATGTGCAAATAAAATAAAATTTAAAAAAGTTTTGACTTAAATGATTTTTTTTATAATATATCGACACTTTTTATTCCTCGGTAGCTCAGTGGTAGAGCAGTTGGCTGTTAACCAATTGGTCGTCGGTTCGAATCCGCCCCGGGGAGCCATTTTAGTTTAAAATGAAAGTAAATTAAAAATTTGATACTATAATATAACTTGTAATAAAGAGAAAAAATGGATGCAATATTAATAAAAGAAATTCAGAAAGATTTCATCAAAGCTGACATGCCTGAAATTAAAACATGAATGGAAATTGAAGTTAGCTTGATAATCAAAGAATGAAATAAAGAAAGAATTCAAAAATTCAAAGGTCTTGTAATTAAAACAAGCTGAAAAACAGCATTAGAAAAAACTATTACTGTAAGAAAAACAACTGATGGATATTGAATAGAAAAGATTTTTGCTATTCACTCCCCTACTATTCAGAAAATAGAAATATTAAGACAATTCAAAGTTAGAAGAGCAAATATTAACTTCATTAAGAAATTAAGCGGTAAAGCTGCTAGATTAAAAGAAGTTAAATAATTATTATGATTAAAAAAAATCCTTCATTCCATGAAGGATTTTTTTTAACAACATTTTAACAATTTCAAATATCTTTACATTTTTATTTTTTTGATTGTAATCAATAAACTGGCTTAGTTGTATAAAAAAATTATTCATGAAGATTGATTTATCCTTTAAAATAAAATCAAACAAGCCTAAAGTACAAAAAAGTTGTACAAAAAGCCATTGTCAAATGTTTATTTAACTTTGACATTAGGAAAAAAAAGAATAAAAAAGATAAAATTTTTAGAAAAATAATAATTTGAAAAATGGATAAGGCTTCTGAGGTTTTAATTATAAAAAATATCATAAAAGAAGTTTCTCAGAAAATCAGAAAACAAGATTTTTTAACCTATTTCAAAAAAGTATCATTGGTAAATATTTCCGATACAAGCATTTCTCTAGGTTTCATATCAAGTTTTGCAAAAGATAACATTAGCCATAAGTTTTCCAATGAAATCAAAGAGGCAGTTAAAATAGTTGTTCCAACCATCGAAAATATAGTTTATATTGTAGATTCAGAAATAGATAATCCCTCAAATTATAAAGTAATAGATTGTATTAAAGAATATAAAGATATTCATACCAAAAAAAGAAGAGAAGAAATTGAAGAAAATAACAATAATGATGGGATTGAGATTAAGGTTATAAACGAAAAATACAGATTTGATAATTTTATAGTAGGTCCATCGAATCAATTAGCATCAGCAGCATGTGAAGCAGTGGCAAGAAAACCATGAAATGCCTATAATCCGCTTTATATCTATTGAGATGTATGACTTGGAAAAACCCACCTACTGCAAGCAACAGGTAACGCAATAAAATCAAGATTTAAAGATAAAAAGGTTATATACACAACCGCTGATAAATTTACAACCGATTATGTAAACAGCATCAAGAATAAAACAACCGACAAATTAAGAGAAAAATATAGGAATATTGACGTTATAGTCATAGACGATGTTCAATTTATAGCATGAAGAAAACAGACCCAAGAAGAATTGTACAATATTTTCAATATAATGTACGAGTCAAACAAACAGATTATTTTAAGCTGAGATAGACCAGCAAGAGAATTAACTGAATTAGAACCAAGACTTAGATCTAGATTTGAATGGTGAATAATAGTTGATATCTGAGAGCCTGATTATGAAACCAGACTTGCGATATTACAAGAAAAAGCCAGAGCAAAGGAATTTATTATTCCTCAAGAAGTTGCTGAATTCATAGCTTACAACACTTGAGCGAATGTCAGAGAATTGGAATGAATCCTTAATCAAATCATTGCAGAATACGAACTTCATAATACTCCACCGACAATAGATAATGTTGCTTCTCGTATGAATAAGCTTTCAATAACTGACAATATACTTTGAAACAGAAGAATCAAAAATAAAATCAAGACTTATGAAGAACTTGTCGAAGCAGTAAGTATACATTTTTGAATCAATAAAAAAGATTTGCTTTGAGATGATAGGAGAAAGGAAAATATGATACCTAGGCAGGTAGCAATGTATCTTCTTAAAAATAACATGAATTATACATTTGAAAGGATTTGAAATATTTTTTCAGGTAGGAATCATTCAGCAGTTCTTTATTCTTGTAAAAAACTTGAAACAATCATCAAGAAAAATCAAAATTTGTTTTATGAGATAAATGTTTTGAGAGATAAACTTGGGATTTAGAGGACTTAGAATTGAGAAATTAGAACTAGATTCTATCATCTTTATTATATCTTTTGTAAAATCATTTGAATGAAGATTACCGTTTGTTGAAGTGCTAGCTTTAGAGGAGAGAAAATTGAAATAAGAGATCAATTGATTGAATTATGACACGTTCCTTTATTAGATGAATGGACGGAAAAAATATTCAAATGAGAAGCTCCTGAATTAGAAAAACAAGTAAAACAGGAAAGTTCAGAAGTTAAGAAGAAATTTGATTTCATTAAAATGTATTATGACTTTATAGTTGAATCCGATGCGGTTCTCATATGTAACTTTTCAAAAAAATCAATAAAGAATTATATTTGATCGAATACTTTCCTAGAAATTGGATATGCTCATGTTTATTGAAAGAAAATATTCCTGCTGAATCCAATACCAGAAAAACAAGAATACATTTTAGACGAACTTAAAGCAATGGATCCGATTGTTTTAAATTGAGATTTATCACTTATAAAAAAAATATGCTTTACATAGTTTCGACACCCATATGAAATCTTGAAGATATTACCTTCAGAGCAGTTAGAATTCTAAAAGAGGTGGATTTCATAGCCTGCGAAGATACAAGGACCTCCTGAGTCCTTTTAAAGCATTATGACATCAAGAATAATCTTATAAGTTTCCATTCTTATTCCGATGAAAGAAAACTTGGGAAAATCATAGATCTATTGAAAGAATGAAAAAATATCGCATTAATAAGTGATGCCTGAACTCCATGAATCTCAGATCCAGCCTATAACCTAGTAAAAAAAGCGTTGGAAGAAAATATTGATATCTCCCCTATTCCCTGAGCATCAGCATTATTAAGTGCATTGGTTGTATCATGATTACACACGCATGATTTCAGATTTATCGGATTTTTACCAATAAAAAAATGACGACAAACACTTTTAATTTCACTTCAAAGTAAAGATTATACCGTCATAATCTATGAATCTGTTCATAGGCTTCTAAAAACCTTAGATGACTTAGAAAAATATTTCTGAATGGAACATAAAATATTGATTGGTCGAGAAATCACTAAAAAATTCGAAGAATTCAAAAGATGAACAGTGGCAGAATGCAAAGAATATTTCAAAAAACAAAATCTCAAATGAGAGTTCGTGATAATATTTTAAACTTTTAAAAATCAACCTCGGAGTTGATTTTTTGATTTTTTGCATATATGAATAATTTATGATACTATTTATTCATCTTTTTAATATTTAAATAAAAAATATGGCACCAGAAGTAAAAGAATGAATTGACTGAAATAAAAAAATTGAAGACCTGAAAAAAAGTAATTTAATTGACGAAAAGAAATTTTCAAAGACACAACTGGATAATATAAAAGATCTTGATTTGAAAGCATTAAATAAAGATGAGAAGTATTCAGAAAAAAATATTAACGATGCAATTGAAACAAGGTTCAATCTTGAGATTAATAAATTATGAGTCTGAATAAATTCAAAAGAGCTTGAGGGCAAAAAAGGAGAATTATTAAATAATTTAAATTCAATAAATAATATCGAAGATAAATTAAAGGCTTATAGTGAATTTATAGATTGAATAAAATCAGATGTATGAACTTGAGTTGCTGAACAAAAAAAACAAAATAAAGATTTTAGAGAAAATCAAGAAAAAAATGAAAAAAATGGAAAAGAAAAAAATGAGGATTATTTCAAAAAAACATGAAAAGAAATTAAAGATATTACTGAAAAACTCAATAGAGAAAAAATTACAAAAGAAATAGAATTATCTTTAGAAGCAAAAGCTAATATATCTCGAGAATCTTGAGAATCAATTGCCTCTGCACGAGAATCAGAACCAAAAGCATGAGAT
>CAYWJC010000245.1:0-3897 GCA_964458505.1 uncultured Candidatus Peribacteria bacterium
ATAAAGCCTTTTTTTTATTTCTTCAAAGGCTTGCTTATCTCTAAGAAGCAATATTTCATTTTTATAATTATATAATTTATAATTTGTTAGATCCAATCAAGTTTTTGTGCAAAAATTTTCAATAGCTTTTTTGTCACTATTGGAAATCTCTTTTATGTCTTCATTACATAGCTCAATTTTTTTGGAGAACTTATAGTCGACACTTTTAAGCTTTTTTATTCTTGTAACAAAAAATCATCATGTATTATCAATATGCGGCCAAAATCTTTTTTGTGTAATTATTTCAAAACTATCAGGATATTTTCTTAAAACATTTTCAATCACTCATTCATTTTCGATTTTATTCATCGTACAAGTCGAATAAAGCATTTCTCACCCTACTTTAAGTGCATTTAATCAGGATTCAAAAAGTTTTTCTTGTAAATCTGCTATTTTTTTTACATTTTTTAAATTCCAGTATTTTAAGCTTTCTATGGCCTTGAATCAAATTCATTCTCAGCTACAGGGTGCATCAAGAAGGATTTTATCAAATGTCTCTGTTAATCTTCATATAAATTGTCAATTATAACAAGTTAATCAGACATTTTCAGATCACATTCTTTCAATGTTTGCAATAAGCTGAGCTGTCCTATCACGAGAAAATTCATTTGCAACTATGAAGCTGTTTGGATAGAATTCTTCTAATTGCGTTGTTTTTCATCCCGGACTTGATGCCATATCCAAAATCAAGTAATTCGTTTCATCAATTTTTCAATCTGACAAATAAAAAACGCTTGAACTAGCTCATAACTCTTGAATATAAAAAAATCACATTAAATGTTCAAGAGTAAAACCTAATCTTTTTTCAAGTTCATCAAAATTTTCTCATCTTTCAATATAATATACATTCTTTGAAAAAGTCGGGCTCAAATCATAATTATATTTTTTAAGTCTTTCAAGTAAAATATCAGGACTTATCTTATTCGTATTTATCCTTATTGTTTTTTTTAGATGTTTATCAAGACTGGATAAAAAAATCTTCAAATCATTTTCTGATTTGAAAAAATTTTCTTTAAAATACTCAATAAATTTTGAATTCATAATTGTTGATTTTTAAATATTCTTGTCTAGTCAAAAAATTTCTTTAAATAAGCTAATTGGTAATTTTATCTTATCTTGATTTCAATTTTTTCTTGTCTTTTTTGGCTCCTTTTTTATTTTTCTTGATTCTTCTTGATACAAAAAAATCAGATTTTTTATACTTGCTACAATTTTAGCTTTATCAAGATTGTCGTTCCAAATCTTAAAAGCTTCATCTACAGTTATTTCAACCTCATTCCCCACCATAAAACATTTCAAATATGATTCAGGTGATATTTTGATTTTATCACTATGTCAAATATCTGAATTCAGTTCTTCATTAAGAGTATCGAATAAAATTTTTGAAATCAGATCAGCAGTTTTATCTCACAAATCCTTCAATATTTTAAATTTGCCAATAGCATCAGTTTTTGAAACTGAAATTTTGTTTAATTCATTCATATATTACAAATTAAAATTAATTTATCTTAAAAACTTGGAAGCTTCTATTTTTGCAGATTTATCAATTTCTCTTTCTTTAATTATTTGCTTTTTTTCATAAAGCTTTTTACCTTTTGCCAAAGCTATCCTTAATTTAATCAGATTTCATTTGGTGTAAACCTCTACAGGAATTAATGTAAATCATTTTTCCTTTAATTTCTGATCAAGATAAAATATTTCAGATTTATGCAAGAAAAGTTTTCTTTCTCTAAGTGGATCAACAATTGATTTATTTGGAAGCATTTTATAAGGTGAAATGTGGAATTTTTGTATGTATAAATTTCATTCTCTTATTGTTATGAAACTTCATTTTAAATTTACATGGGAAGCTTTCACACTTTTTACCTCATATCATAAAAGCTCAATTCAAACTTCAAATTCTTTGATAAATTCATAATCAAAAAAGGCTTTCTTATTTTTCAAGAGACTTTCTATTTTTATTGTTTTTTTTGTTGTATTCATGGTATTTTTTCTTGATATTTTTTTAATTATATAAAAAAATGTGTTTTTTGGAAGTTAATCTTACTTCAAAATATCTTTCCAAAAATTAATATCATTGATTTTTTTCCAAGATTCTATGATTTCATTTTTCAATATTTCAATATCTTCTTCAGTATAATCAAGATAAACTGTTGAATATTTTCAATTTTTTCATTCCACGAATTCAATTGCCAAAGATTCCACCTGATATTTTGAAGAAAGTTTAGAGTCAAGTGAAAACATTAGCTTATAGAATAAAAGTTGTCTGAAATATTTCTTATCCTGACTTTGTGTTAATCATTTTATTTCATTCAGTGTCTTGATTTTTCAAGTCTTATAATCAACAAGGCTAACTTTCCCATCATCTATAAGCTCTATTTTGTCTATTTTTCAAGTTAAAGGAATATTTTCAAAAACAATGTTTTTTGATCTGAAATCATATTCTAATTCAACTGGCAATTCTATATCCGATTTACTGTCAAACCATCAGGAAAGTCAATTTGATCATTTTTCTTTTAATCTTTGAGATTCCTCAGGCGATAGTATTTCTCTTGCCAAAAGCCTTGAGAAATTATTTTCCAGAAATTCTTTTCAGGGATTCAATAGATTTTTTTTATATTCCAAATAGAAATTTTCAAGAGTTTTATGGTAGACTTTTCAGAAAATCGTAAATTCATTATCTTTGAAAGGATATTTAAAAACCGTATCTTTAAGAAAAAGAAGTGGGCTCTCTAAAAATTTATTCAGATCGCTTGGAGAAAATTTATAATTCTGCAAAAAATTCTTCAAAAACAATTCTTCTTTTTCTGACAAGGAATTTGAAATGGAATTGAATTTAAATTGATTCTTTACAATGCTTTGGATGTCATATTCTCAAATTATTTCAGATTTGAGTCCAAGTTCCTGTAAAAACTCCGATTGAAGCTTTGGTTTGTTTTCTATTCATTCAGGCATCGATAAAAACAAATTCTTTTTTGCTCTTGTGATTGCAACATAAAACAATCTTCTTTCCTCTTCTCAAGAATCCTCGACGACCGATTCGGAAATCGATGATCAAACCACTCAAAAAGGTAATTTAATAAGCTCATTAACCCTTCTTCATCCCCAATTTCCATGATAAAGTCATGGGACAAAAACAGTGTTGTATTCAAGTCATTTAGATTGATGAGCCGTCAAAACTTGAATTCCACAATTGTTTTCATTTATTATATTTCTAGGAATTATCAAATTATACTTGAAAAAATAGCTGATTTTTTTGAAAAATTTCTCAAAATTCATATTTTTATCTTTTTCAACCCAACTTTTTACAAGATTCAAAAATGTGAATAGATCTTCCAAATCTCAAAAATCTCAATCTCTTTCGATTATTTCTATAACTCCGAAAATTTCTATGACATGTTTGAAAAAACTATAGAAATTCACACTTAATTCTTTTTGACAATTAATTATGCAGCTTGAAAAATCTTTTATGGCAGAATAATTCGAAAGCTTTGTAAAATCAGAATAAATATCACATTCGAATATCGCTTGTTGTACCTCATTGTCATCCTTAATGATTGTTTCAAGGTATTCATTACTTCCCAACAGATCAAATAATTTGATTTTATTTTTTCTGACATAATTAAGAGAATTCAATTTTTTCAAAAGACAAAGTATATCGACTTTTTCAATATTTGATAAAAAGCTTCTTGCTACATTAATAAGCTTCTCATCATCATGCGGATTTCCACAAACATAAACCAAATCTAAAATCAGGTTAATGTATTTTGACTTTAGAATGTTTGACTTTACCTTGCTTTCAACTCATAATCAATTTTGGTGAAAAAATTCAGTCCACTGCTCTACTTCCCTATTTGT
>CAYWJC010000246.1:0-3613 GCA_964458505.1 uncultured Candidatus Peribacteria bacterium
ACGAAATGATAAATGTGATTAATGAGATGGATCCTGAAATAAACACCCCAAGAGTACTTCCTTCGGGCGTTCAGGATGACGAATAAAATAATAAAATTAATTATAAATTTAAAAATAATTTAAACTTTATCTGTTAAAATGTTCATGCGTTGAACATAGAGTAAAAACCTGGGGTATCTCAGGTTTTTATTTTTGTGTTTAATTTTAAAATCTAGATTTAACAATATTGCAGATAAATTAAGCTACCAATTCATTTTTCTCATCAGTAAGGCTTGAGTGAGTATCCGATTTGATTTTCTTCTCTTTTCTACTCTTCTCTTCTTTTTTTCTTAATAGCTCAATTCACTGTCTGTGAAGCTCTTTATCAATGTATCATTTCTTAAGATAGTCATCTAATTCATTCTTTGTTACAGGATCTCATAATTTATCAAATCTTTCATCGTTTATCCATTTGGATAAAAATTCTGGTCATATTCTTTTAACAACTCTCATTATAGCACTGATGCTGGCCTTATCATAATTTAATTTCATAAGCTTCTTTTCTATATGAATAATCCTCAGCGAACCTAGTTTTTCAGTTCAGATTAATTCAAGCATTCAACTATCATATAGGCTTTTTTCCTCTTCTTCAAGAGTCAGATTATTTATATAATAATATGTTTCATAATACATTATTTCACACCATGCATTAAAATATTCTACACTGAATTGACTGATATCTTTTCAGTCTTTTTTCATCTTGTATATTCAATTTTCTTTTTTTTCTTCTAATCAAGTTAATTTTAATATCTTTTCATATCTTCCAGTTTTTTTCATACCTTCCCTCATTATATCTATCCTTATAAATGGCTTTACTCAAAAATCAGCAAATCATTCAACTTCTCAATTATTATCCCTATCAACAGCAAAATATCAATTTCATAAATATTTAAATTTAAGAGCAGGATATTTATCTATAATTTTCTTTCTTACTAAATACTCCTTAAATAGCTTATTCATTTTGTCTTCATTTTTTCAATCAATTCAAATTGATTTTAATGATTCTAATTCACTTGCTTGCATTTTATTAAATTATTTTAATTTTTAAAATCTTTAAACCCTTTTGTATTAATAACAAGTACATTTCATTTTTCATCAACGGAAACTCAGTTTATTCATTTTTTGATTTCCTTTCTTCAATGTCAAATTCAATCTATAGGTATGGTATTATATGCAATTTGAGTTCAAGAATTTCAAATAGAATCTTTAGTTGTTGATTTTATTGCCCTTCTTCAATCTCATTCCTTTATATTTGCTCATGGAATATCTAGTACTCAAGGTCAGTTAAAATTAAAGCATTTTTCAATATTTAATTTTGTATTTAAAGTGTCAACTAGTTCACTTAGAGATCATCATAGTGAATGTCATACAATTGTTATTTTCTTTCATCCAAATTGTTTTCAGTATGCTGATTCTACTTGTTTTATGAATTTTTTTAAGGTTTCAAGCTGCCGTGGAACGAATTCTTTAATTCAAGCCATACCTAGTCAGATTTGTAAATTAGAAAATACCCAATCTGTAATATCATCACTTCACCTTATAGAGATAGTTATATCTTTTGATGATCTGTTTTCTAATATAGTAGCGGCAAATCAGCTATGTTCATCCTTGAATTGTCAGATTATTTCATATTGCTTAGTTGCATTTTCTAGAATTTTTTTATTATCATCTTTAGCTTTAGGATTATTAGCTTCTGAACTGGACAATATAGTTAATAGCTTTAGTATTTTGAATCATGGAGATTTCTGTATTGCAATTTTTATGGCTTGCATCTGAATTAGGCTGCCATCTCATGTTCAAGCGATAAAATCACTTCTATAAATATATTGATTAGTCGCTAATTTTGGAAGCTCATTTTTTATTGAGTCAGGGATTCTGTTATCTGTTATAATTATTTTTCAGTTTTCATCTTTTTTAAATTCTATATCTGCAATTTTATTAAGCTGTTCTTCCGATACATTATCGATCCAACTTAACATAACCTGTTCATTAAAATTTATATCATCTGCTTTAATGTCTTTTTTTTCTAATTTTTGAATATTTATTATTTTTCGTAAATCAAAGTTAGGCTTTGAAGACAAATCGAATTTTCATAATGTATTTTTAGTTAAATCCATATATCACACATCCACGAGCATCATTTTTTCATTCAAATCCTCTTTGGAAATGTTGACCTCAGATGCTGAGGCTAACATTTTTTCTACATTAATGGTCTGATTTTTAAATAGGTCATAATTAAGATATGCTCTAAGTGTTCAAATTTCTCTATATAAATTGATTTCTCATAATGTAAGTCATAGATCTTTCTGGAAAATTGTTAGTTGAGTTTTTACAGGTAGTTTATTAAAAGTATCTTTATCAATATTTTTCCAAAATTCATGTAGTCAATTCAGCATATTTAATCATTCAGCTCAAAATTCCTTTTCAAAAATCTCTTTCCAGAATTTTTCTGTCATTTCTACTCTTTTTTCCTGTAAGGCTATTACTACTTTATCTCGGGTTTCCTTATTATCAAGCAATTTTAAAAACTGTTCTTCATCCTTATTTTTAACTGAAGTTTCTAATTTAGAATTGAATTTTTCATTATTTGGCATGACCATATTTTATACTGTAAATAGCAGTTTCTCTAGTTCTGTTGTAGAATTTTCATCATTTTGGATATCTATTTTCTCTTGGCTTCTTATTTTTTCAAGTTCATTTATATATGTCGAGATTTTTTGTGATTCATTAACGTCTTTAATTTTATTTAGTTCCCCCTTTAATATATCTATTAGTCACTTAATATTAATTATATCCTTATTTGCAACAATATCGCATAATTCATTTATATTGTTATTATCATCAGAAAGTCTTGCTAATAATTCTATCATCTTTTTAAGATTAGTTACTTTTAAAGTTTACCATATTTTGCAATATATTGCAAAAATAGGTCTAGTTATAAGGGTTTAACCATATTTCATTAGTGCTTTAAAGGAGAAAGAACCCCTCGTGCGTTGAACATAGAATAAAGGCCTGGGAAATCTCAGGCTTTTGTTTTTGTCTAAAATTTTCCCAGCCTGCCACTTCGGGTTAACACAGATAAAAACGCGCCAAAATATAATAGTCTATCGCAAGATACCTCTCAGAAGTCCCGACCATGTCAAAGGGGATTTTAAGGTGGGCGAGAATGTGTCCAAATATCACTTAGTGGAAATAAAAAGAATATAGAAACTTTTTCTCGACTCCTTAAAGGTTTTGCCTACTTTTGGCCCCAAAAGCATGATAGATGAAGATGAGTTGAGATGAGTTAGCCTTAGCCTACAATAATGATATGGATCCCCGTATCCACGAGGATGACGGGCATGTGAATGACAAATATTCACCCTCTCTATCCCGTGGAGAGGGTTGGACCGAGGTTAAACGATGATTAATGATAATAACTTGCCGGAAAGCCCTGTATTACTGGAATGTTTGTCTTGGTGCAGGTTCAGATATCAAAAAGACAATATATTAATTATCTCTTAAAATAGCGATAAATCCATATATGAAATGAATATTATTTGACAAAAGCATATTAGAAGTTATAAATGTAATG
>CAYWJC010000247.1:0-3225 GCA_964458505.1 uncultured Candidatus Peribacteria bacterium
AAATAAGACATTTGTTTTTATTTTTTCTGAAGACGAATATCAAAAATTCTTTATTGATAAAAAAAGAATTCTCTAATGGAATCAAATTTGAAAATGAGATAAAAGAATGATTTGCTTATAGATTAAACAGAGATATGGATTTAATTTTTGCCAAACAAATAAAAAAAGAATTCTGAGATTGAATAGATTTTTCCAAAGAAATTGATTGAGTTATCGCTCAATTAAAAAAACTTTGATTTATAGAAAAAGCAATTAAAATTGAAAAGGAATTCAAGGTTGTCAAATAAGTGGATAACATTTGAAATATTGATTCAAATCATTATAATAATAGGTTATTTTTATCATTTAAAAATATAACTATGAAAAAATTTTATCTTGTTTTTTTGTTGTTATTGATGGTACCATCAATAACTTCAGCCCAATCATCATTTAACGCAAATAATGATTCGGCAACTTTCATTTCGGGTGAAAACAATTATACAGCTTGAGCAACTGTGAATTCAAATACAGACATTAACAGGGATTTTTATACTGCTTGATGACTGATTAATATTTCAAATAGGGTTTGACAAGATTTTGTTGCAGTATGATGAACTGTGGTTTTATCTGGTGATATTTGAGATGATGCTAGAATTGTCGGTTGAAATATATTGGTTGACTGAAATATTTGATGAGACCTTATTGTTGCAGGTTGACAAGTACAGGTTAAAAGGTGAGTAAGGATAGGATGAAATTTGGTATTAAATTGATGAAATGTTTTGTTTGAATGAGAAGTTTTGTGAGATTCATATATTAATTGATGAAATTTGAATCTATGATGAGTTGTTTGATGAAATGCAAATTTCAATGTTTGACAAGTTAAGGTGAATTCCTGATCAAAAATCAATTGAAATCTTTATTATTCAACTTCAAAAAAATCTCAAGAGCTGGAAAATATCACTTCTTGAAACAAAGAATTCAAATTAATGAAACAAGATTACAATAGGGAATTAAAGGAAAAGACTATCGGATTAGCATTATGATATATTATGTTCAGATTCTTATTCTTAGTGATTTTTTGATTGATACTTTATTTTTCATTTGAGAGAATATTTTTGGAAACATGAAATATTTTAAGATTTAATCCATGAAAAAGCTTCTTATACGGGCTTATTTATTTTGCTGTGATTCCTTTTCTAATACTTATTTTGTTGATGACAGTTATCGGAATACCTGTCGGATTGTTCTTGTTATTTATATATATTTTCAGTTTTGTTTTCTATAAGCTTATAACGGTAGTTGTATTTTCATCGCTTCTTATAGATAAATTCCTTGTTGATAAAAATTCATTTTGGAAAAAGACCTGAATAATAGTATTGGTAGCTTTAATTATCTCTGTATTATCTCTTATCGATTTTATACTTGCTTTATTTGCATTTTGAAGTTTAATGCAGAAGAAATTTGAATTGTATAATAAAATAAAAAATGAGATTAGATAGGTTTATTTCAGAAAAATATGATTTTTCCCGTAACAAAGCCCAATTTCTTGTAAAAGAATGATTAGTGAAAGTTAATTCAAAAATTATAGAAAAAGTCTCTTTTGATACAAAAGAGACTGATTTTATAGAGATTATAGAAGATAGAAGAAATGAGTTTGTAGCAAGAAGTGCTGTCAAACTTTATGATTTTTTGGATTTGATAGACTTGAATATTACTGACTTCATCTGTCTTGATATATGAGCTTCAACTTGATGATTCAGTCAGGTGATGCTTCTTAGATGAGCTAAATTGATTTATGCAATTGATGTTTGAACTTCCCAACTTCATGAATCCATAAAAAACAATTCAAAGATTATTTCCTTTGAAAATACGGATATAAGGAAATATGAAAGTAAGGAAAAATTTGATTTGATCACGGTCGATGTTTCATTTATAAGTTTAACTAAAATAATTAGTAAAATAAAGGAATTATCATCAAAAAATACTAACGTAATACTCCTTTTCAAACCGCAATTTGAGGTCTGAAAAGCAAATATCTGAAAAAATTGAGTAGTTAAGGACAAGAAAGCCATAACAAATTCTCTTGATTCGTTTAAGAAAATTTTAAAAGAAAATGGATTCCAAATCCAAAAGCTTTCAGAATCAACTCTACCTGGAGAAGCTTGAAATATCGAATACCTTATATTTTTGAAAGTTATTTAATAAAAAAATCGTGATAAAATTTATCACGATTTTTTTATTATTATCTTAATTGAATCACTCAATTGTTATATTCATAAAAATCTTTAACAAGAGGAACAATTATCTTATTTTGAAAATAAGTGGGAGAATCAGATTTGCTGGTAACAGGGAATATATAAGCGGGGACATAGTACTCATTGCTTATAGAGTTTTTATATTCATAAATGTGGACATATTCCAAACTCGGCTCTCCTAGATTTAGCTCAATTTCTTTTGTATTTTGAGAATTTTCAAGCAGATATGTTTGATTGTTTCATCATTTTTCTGCAATTTTTAAAATGTTATCAAAATTATTTTCGATTTCATAGCTGCTTGATTCAAGGTTTAATTTTTCTATTCAATAAACATCTGAAACATTCAAGCTTTTTATATCGACTCAGATTGTAAGTCATTTTTGTTGTCAGAATTGTTCAAAAACATTTTTTCAATTTATCAAAAGAGGGTAGGTGACCTGCATTGTTTCTGGGATGTAGTAATTATCCTTATCTTGTGTTTTATTATAGTTTTCTCTCCAGGAATTATCTACAATCGGTTTTCAAAAATTTGTGACATCGATTTCATATTTTTTTATGAAATTATCTGATACTTCAGTTAATTTATTGTCTTCCGGAATATCTGAAATTTTGATTTTATTTGCTCTAAAACAAGCATCATCTAAACAATTGTTAACAGGCCATTTCTTATAATTTTTTGAAGCGCTGAAAATTCAATTCTCAGTGTCTATTGTAATTTGCAATCAAAAATCTCTATTTTCTGACATATTTAAGTTATTCAAGGAAAGATTTTGAAATTTTCATAGATTTACATTTCAAAAATCGAAACTTTTTAAAAAACTTGAAACTTCAGCACTATTAAAAGGTTTTACGGTTTTTCTGAATACATTCATATTTTTTTCACTTATCTGAAGTGATTTTCACTTATATATATATTTATAATTAACCATAAAGTCGGGTGCAATCATACTTTTAGATTCTGAAAAGTCTGAATCCATTTTCAAACTTTGAT
>CAYWJC010000248.1:0-8878 GCA_964458505.1 uncultured Candidatus Peribacteria bacterium
TATAATATAATCATGCAACTCAGTATGCCTGAGGATTATTCCTGTTTTCTAAATAATATCTTTTTACTTCTTTTTCTGAATATCACAACAAATTCTCAAGAGCTTTATTGATAAGTCTAGGTTCTTTTCAAAAGTAAACAGAAGCGGGGACGGATCAAAAATTGAAATAAAAATCAAGCATCAATGACATTAATCTAATGTTTTTAAAAAAATCTTGCGAATCATATTCTTCAACATTCAAAGATTCGAATGTTTTATGTAGTCTTTCTGAGAAAAATAAGATTTCAATCAGATTAATGTTTCTTATACCTACTTCTTTTTCTCCAATTGAAATATTTTCATTATTATTGCTTGAAATATCTCAAAACTTTAAAAATTCTTCATCATATAAATGAATCATGTCTTTTGGTTCAAATCAAATTCTTATGTTTAATCAATTAGGAAGTCTTGCGGTATTCCAAAGTATTTTCTTGATTACAATATTTCAGTCTTCTCATTTACAAGGCATCTCAAAAAGAGCATTTCTATATCAGTCAATCTTTCAGCTTTGAAACATCGATATATATTTTCTGGCTTTTAATATACTACTTGTTAGTCATTCGTAAGTAATTCTCAGCATATCTTCTCATCAATTCAGCCTATCTTTTATTTCTTCTTTGGTGATTCATTTTGTTTCACAAAACTTATCGTTGAAGAAAATTGGAGTGTTTCACTCATATACACTTACAAGTTGAGGTCAATTTAAAATTATATTTATAAAATAATAAACAAGACTTCTGATATTTTGAATTCTAGTGAAATTTATTTTCTTAAAAGTTTCAATTTGTTCAGGAGTTGCTCATTTTAATTTTTTTTCAAGTATTACTGTATCCTCTATTTTTGCTAATCTATCTTTAAATTTATTAAGATTAGATTCAACTACACTTATTTCTTTCAATTGTTCTTTTGTACAATCAAATATGTTTTGATCTATATCATCACCCATGACAAATTACTTAATGTTATTACTAGGATTATATAAATATTTTTTTCTAGTCAATATTTATATTTATGTTTATATTTAACTTAAATAATTAAAAAAGAGGATTGTCAAAGTATCCTCCTTTTAATTACATATCAAAACTTATACAATTATTTGATCCAGATTCGGATATTTTCTTTTTTGTTTGTTCTCAACCTTATTTTTATTATTTCAAAATAATAATTCAGCATTTTTGGTTGTTATGTTTTCTCTTGCTTTTTCAGATAATCCTTCTAGAAGTTTATTGAATTTATAATTTATATATCAGATTTTATGAAAGTCTTTTCATAAAATATCCGATCAAATTAAAATCCTTTCAGAATAATCTTCAGTAAGCTTCGTCCATTCAGTTAAAGATTTTTCATTTTTTGCAATGATTTCTTCAAAAACCGACCAAGAATAGTCAAGATATAAAGATGGGTACTCATCTAAGAGTCTTTTTATCATGTTTTTATAGTATGGAGCATAAACTCTTCTTGATACTCAGCAGTGAGCAAAAATAATCTTCGTTTTTGGAAATTCACTTAGTACACTTTCAAGTTCATATAGATATTTTGGATGATCGGATACTCAGGGTGCTGAAATATTATTGTGTATCAGAACCGGTAAATCATATTGTGTTGCAAATTCCAAAACAGGGAAGAGAGCTTTATTATTTAATCTTGATGCTTCTCATTGAGTAAGGAATGTTAAATCATCGTGTCTTAATAAAATTTCTCAGATTCATCTGAAAACTCACGGATAGAAATTAAACATATTTTCAATATGTTTAATTCAATTTATATCATTTGGATTAAATCAACAAATTAGAGGATAAAATCTTTCTTTTTGTTCGTTATTTAATTTATTGTATTCTTCTGCAACTATTCAATCAGTGTAAGAATAATAGTAACATTCATTATCATCATCAAGATAATATTCAGGAGATTTTTTTTCATGCTCTCACCACATTTTTTTAAGTGGCATTCAAAAAATAACTCACTTTTTGATATTAGCTTTATCCATATAATATATCAATTTTTCTAATCCTTCTGTTTCCTGAATGAAATTTATAACATGAATATGTGAATCAATCATTCAATATTTGGGTCATTTTATCTGATGCAAATCATTTATCTTTGAAAAATATTTTTCTTTTTTTTCAAGTTTATCAAGCTCAATCTTGATTTTATTATCTATTAGCAATCTTTTAATTCTATCCATTTTATAATCATAAATAATCTAAAAATAATTTTTCTTTTTTGTTTGAAAGCTTCGATAAAAAATAATGAAAATCTTTATCATATTTAAAGAAATCTTTAATATCATTTCTGGAATAATTATTAAGTATTTCTTGAGACTTTTCCACGGTTGATCATTTGATGATAAAAAGAAGATCTTTCCATGTGTTTATCATTTTTAAAATATTTTCAATTCAAATTTCATCAATCAGAATGTTTTTATTTTGATTATTCAGATAATGAAGAGAATAATATATTTCTTTTGTATATGTAAAAAGATTTTTTATATAATCAAATCATATAATTTCTAAAAATTCATATTCGGAATTTCAATAAATCCATTCAAGGATATTTGATAAATCTCTTGGTTCTGAAATTAGCTTTCTTAATCAGGTTGATCTTGATTGTCTAAGTAATCTAATTTTATTTTCTTCTTCTGGAATTCTTGCAAGAATTTCTCAAAGATTTTCTGAATTTCATACGATATCTAAAAGCCTGTCACCTATTTTTACAAGAAGCAAAAATGAATTTTTCTCATTTAAGAATTTTAATGATTTGATTAATCATTTGTGAGTCTTAATCAAATCAAGCAAAGCATCATCAAGCTCCATTATAACATTCCAATGAAGTATGGATGAGATTTCAGCATCTCAAGATAACAAATCAAAAATCAAAGATAGTTCATCCTCATCTTTAACTGTATATTTAGCTTCTCAAATTATAAATGAATATTCTTTCATATTTTCTTATTAAAACAGGGCTTATTATACTAATATTATTATATTCTCAAGTTTATTTTAGGTTTTTATTGAAAATAATTTAAAATATTATAAGAAGGATTCTTGATATTAATTTTGTTAATTCTAAAAAAATCGATATAATGCAACGTTTTTTGATAAATATTAAAAAATTTATTTTGTATTATTCAAAAAATATATATATTTAAACCATTATTTTTTAACTGTATGACAACATATGGAATTTTCAAAAAAATATAATCCTGCTAATTTCGAGAAAGAGATTTATAAAAAATGGGAAGAAAACAATAAATTTCAACCTAAAGATTCAAAAACTTGAGAAAGTTTTTATATCCCTATGCCTCCGCCAAATGTTACTTGAAACCTTCATATAGGACATTCTCTTACTTTGGCTCTTGAAGATATAATGGTCAGATATCATAGATTAAAATGAGATGATACTTTATGGATTCCAGGAACAGATCATGCTGGAATTTCAACACAAACTGTGGTTGAAAAGAAACTGATAAAAGAATGAATAAGTAGAACATGATTATGAAGAGAAAAATTTCTTGATGAAGTATGGAAATGGAAAGATGAATATCAAAAAAATATCACAAGTCAGATGAGGCTTATGTGAGCAAGTACTGATTGGAGCAAAGAAAGGTTTACATTTGACGAATGATTGAATAAAACTGTTGAGCATGTGTTTTGTGATTTATATAATAAATGACTTATATATAAATGAGAATATATGGTAAATTATTCTCCAGCTTTACAAACAGTTGTCAGTGATATCGAAGTTGTATATAAAGAAGAGCAAACAGAAATGTTTTATGTAACATATTTTATCAGTTGATCTGATAATGAACTTACAATAGCAACAACAAGACCTGAAACCCTTTTAGCTGATCAAGCTGTGGCTGTTCATCCAAAAGATAAAAGATACAAGAAATTTATCTGAAGAAAGGTGATTTTACCTATAGTAAATAAAGAAATTCCTATAATATGAGACGAGAGCGTTGATATAGAATTCGGTACTTGAGCTCTTAAGATAACTCCTGCGCATGATTCTACAGATTATCAGATCTGAAAAAAACACAATCTGAAGCTAGATTATAGAGTAATCGATGCAAATTGATATATGACTGAAGATGCTTGAACTTTTGCTGGTCAAGACATTAAAACCGCAAGAGAAAATATTGTTGAGCTGCTAAAATCAAAAGGTAATCTATTAAAAAAAGAACCATATGTTCATAAAGTTTGATATTGTGAAAGAACTTGATGCAAAATAGAGACCATCGTTTCAACTCAATGGTTTGTAAAATCCAGTGAATTAGCAAAAAAAGTCATAGTTTGATACAAAGCATGAGACTTTAAAATTATACCTGAAAGATTCAATAAGATATTTGAAGATTGGATTTATAATTTAAGAGATTGGTGTATTTCAAGGCAATTGTGGTGGTGACATCAGATTCCTGCTTATTATGATATAAAAACCTGAGAACTTATTGCTGTAAGTACAAATGAACAGGAGGTTTATGATAAATTTTGAAAAGATAATGTAAGACGTGACGAAGATGTTCTTGATACATGGTTTTCATCTGCACTTTGGCCATTTTCGATTTTGGACTGGGATCCTAAAAAATCATGAGATCTATTCAATAAATATTATCCTGCTCAAGTACTTGAGACATGAAGTGATATTTTGTTTTTTTGGGTTACAAAGATGCTTTTAATGTGATATGAATTCACATGAATTTCTCCTTTCAAGACAATTTATTTGAATTGACTTGTTCTTGACGAAAAATGAAAAAAAATGAGCAAATCATTTTGAAATGTAATAAATCCAATTGAAATTATCGAAAAATACAGTGCAGATTCCTTGAGATTATCACTTGTAATAGGTAATACTCCGGGAAATAACATGAATTTTTCATTAGATAATATTGAAAATAACCAGGTTTTCTTAAATAAATTCTGGAACATTTTCAGATTTGTACATACAAATATTTGAGAAATAAAAGAAAATTACAACGATCTTGAGAATTTGATCACAAAAAATTACAATTCGCTTTTGAGCCATGAAAAATGGATTCTTTCAAGACTTAAAAATACAATGGAGAACATTACTGACGGGATGGAAAAATTTAACTTTTCATCAACATGAATTGAATTAATTAGTTTTACAAAAGATGAATTTGCTGATTTTTATATTGAGGAATATAAACTTACAAAAGATATTTCAAAATTTGGAAATATGGTTTTGGCTTATTGTACTTTGACTTTGCTTAAATTATGGCATCCATACATACCTTTTGTTACTGAAGAATTATATTGAAAACTAACAGAATGAAATTATCTTATCGATAGCTGTTGGCCAAAACTTATTGAAATCAAAAAAGATTTGAAGGTTGAAGAAAATATGAATATCTTGTACGAAATAATAAGGACAATAAGAAATATCAGGGCAGAGAAGTGAGTGAAACCATCTGATTTTGTAGACATCATCTTTAAGTCTGAAAATTCTTACAAAGAATTTTTAATTGAAAATGATATCATAATAAAATGACTTGCTAAAATTAAAGAAATAAATATTCTTTGAAAAGAAGAAAAGATTGAGAATGAAAAACTTTCATATGGTGTTGTTGAAAATATAGATATTTATGTAGATATGTGAGTTAATCTTGATGCTGAGGAAGAGAAGGCAAGATTAAAGACACAGATCGAAGATAAAAAAGAATATATAAATATTTTGGATCAAAAACTTATGAATAGTGAATTCATCAAAAATGCACCAGAAAGCATCGTAAGATCTGAACAAGATAAAAAAAGACAAGCTCAAGATCAACTTGAAAAATTTCTTACAAAATATAATTCATTGTAGTTTTTATGACAAATAAAATTCCTCAAACTGAATGAGATTTATATACACATCTTTCAGTTTGAATAAGGATTACCCAATGATTTTATTCGGCTGTATCTTTTGTGCAGGGTTCTTTATTTAAAATAAAAACCAAAGTTTCATGAATTATGGATGATGGAAAAGTTGATTTTTGAAAACCTAGTCCAAAAGTTAATTACCGTAGCGAAAATTTCAAAGGTTTAATTGAAGAACATCATAAAATCATCATTAATAATGATTAATCTTCAAACCAAAATCTCCACATTTTATCAAAAGATTTTGAAATTCCGATTCTAGATCAAACCTGAATCGTTTTTTTATTATGCATTCAATAAATGAAACTATTTTTGGGTTAAAAAACAATTTCATCATTCTATCTTTATTATGTCTAGACAATCTATATACAGTGAATGATATCAATATTTTTTGGATAATTCTTTTAAGCGATTAATTGATGTTATATATTTCATACTCACAAGCTTTCACATTTTTTCACGTGATAAAAAATTTGAATATTTTTTTAAAAATTTATCAACTTGATAGATATTTATTTTTTCTGAATTATTTCTTATGAGTAGGGAATCGAGAATACTTAATTCTTCATCTGCAACCGTAAATATAATTCAGCTTATTTTAATCTTTTTTGTAAATGTTTTGAATTTTGTAAAGATGTTTACTCACAAATTTTTTTTTCAGGGGCTTAATTTTTTAAATATTATCTTGTTTGTTTGTGATAGCAGAATCGACTTATTTAATTCTTTATTATAAATTATTATTTCAGAAGGAATTGAATAATCCTTTAAATTAAGTTCCAAAGCTTTCAGATTTCAGATTATGAAATCATTAGAACAATATTCAGAAATAATTTTTTTTAAGATTTTCCAATAAAAGTTATCTATAATGTCTATATTCCTATGATTTTTTTTATTGTTTATGAAATATATGGAATTTTTAATTGGAATTATCATATTACAAGCCTTGAGCCTATAAATCAATTTGTAGACACTTGTGATATTTTTTTCATTTAATTTTCTAAAATCAGGATCTAATATGGATCATATTTCATAGATAGTTAATATTTTTCACTCTTTTTTAGACAATTTGTTAACAATTTTGTCAAAATTAATCATATAGTATTTTTGCTTTAAAATAAGAAAATATATGCCATATAAATTATATAAAATTTACTATAAGAATAGTAATACATTTACTATAAAAATCAATTTATTTTTTATTTTTGTTTTATATTAAATTTTATGGTAGTATAGCTTAAATAAAAAGATTTTATATAGTAAATGTTTGTTTATGCAGGATTCAGTTAAAACAAATGCCTTAAAGGACTTCTTTTATTATTCCACAACAAATTCAGAAGAAATGGATGAAATAATAAAGGAAAAAGAGGAATACTTCGATAATCATGAGATTTCTATCGAGAAAGAAGAAAACATATTATCCGAAGAAGAAAAAAACGAATTAAAATTATTGCTTAACGAACAAAAAAGTATCTTTCTGGATTTATGGATATTTTCAAAGGAAATAAAGAAATTTTGTTCCTGATTTGATATAAATAAGAAAGAGAAGATATTTTACCTATTATTTTTTGGAGAGAAAATTTATGATCATTTTTTAAGGAATATAGACAATAGCTCTACTTTACAAGAATATTTTTTCACGACTAAGTTTTTTTCATTTATTAAATCAAAGGAAATATGAATTGAAGATTTGCTTAAATTGGTTTTTTATCTTAAAAACGTTATCGTAGATAATTCTCAAAAAAAATCATCAAGATATCCAAATCTGATAAATTCAGTTTTCGATAAGATATCAACGCAGCTATCTAAAAATTATAACGATATAATAGTTAAACTTTTAGATGAACATAAAAATGCTATCGATATATCGAATATAATTTCAAAAACCGATGTATTTTGAAACATAACTTATGCAAATGAAGAGTTTTGTAAATTGTCTTGATATTCTTTAGAGGAATTGATTTGACAATCTCACAATCTTGTAAGACATCCTGACACCAAAACTGAAGTTTTCACTGAACTTTGGGAAACAATAAAAAACAAGAAAGTTTGGAAATGAACACTTAAGAACAGAAAAAAAGACGGTTGATCATATTGGGTCAAATCTACAATTGTTCCGATTTTAGATGAAAACAATAATATTTTAGAGTATATCTCAATCAGAACAGATATTACGGAACACGTGGAAGCACTTAAAAACATACAAGAATACAATGATGTATTGAATGAATCTAATCTGGTTTTGAAGCTTGATAAAAAATGATTGATTATCGATGCAAATTTGTTTTTTTGTAGGATGTTCTGATATAAAAAGGAAGACCTGCTTTGAAAAGCATATATAAACAGCATTTGATTAAGCATAGAAAATGATTTGGATAAAATATACCAGGAAGTTGTTTGAATTGCTGTGATAAATAGAGAAACCATGTATTCTTTAATGGAAACATTATCATGGAAAAATACTTGGAAATGAGTTATTAAGAATAAATCTAAGCAAGGCCTTACAATTTGGTGTTCAACAACAATCACGCCAATTCTTGATGTTAATAATGAAATTAAAGAATATGTTGTCATTAAGACAGACATCACAGATATACAAATTGCAAAACAACATCTGAAAAAATCGTTTGATAAGCTTAAAGAGCTTGATACTAAAAAAGATGAATTCTTGAATATTGCAAGTCATGAACTAAGAACTCCAATGACTTCAATTAAATGATATATTTCAATGATAATTGATTGAGATGCATGAGAGATAAATCAAGAAGTAAAACAATATCTAGAACAGGTTTATTCAAGCTCCTCAAGACTTTTAAGTCTTATAAATGACATGCTTGATGTATCAAAAATAGAATCATGAAAACAAGAATTCTTGTATGAAAAAATTGAAGTTAGGGAATTATTATGAGATGTTTGCTTTGAATTAAACCAATTATTTAAAAATAAAAATCAAGATTTAAAAA
>CAYWJC010000249.1:0-2830 GCA_964458505.1 uncultured Candidatus Peribacteria bacterium
TCATAATTTTTTTAATAAACAAAAAACCCAAAGGCTGGCTGGGGTTTTTTTGATATTTCTTATGAAAATTAAAATGTACCAGTAACTGTGAAAGTTAGAGTATCAGAATAATTTCAAGCTTCAGTAGTTGCTTGTGCAGTTGCAGTAAGATTAACTGTAGTAGTTGCGTTAGATTCAACAACATCGCTTGCAGTCAAAATTGTTTGATTTCCAGCCACGTTAGATACACCAAGAGCAGTTCATCCTGCATTTGTTGAAGAATCAACTTCGTATGAATCAGCCGCCGCAGTTGCAACAGTTCCTCATTTAACTAAATTTCAAATAGATTTTGTAGCAGAAGCAAGTCATGTAGCTGCCATACTGATAGTTATTCAACCTTCAGCATTCGTTGTAGTAGTCAAATCAACTGACTGTGTGTTAGGAGTGGCAGGATCTAAAGTTCAGAATGCTATAGTATTTGTATCTAAACTCATAGATAATACTGGTGCAATATATGCAGAAACATAAACTTGTGTAGATCAAGTAGACGTAGGTAAAGCAGAATCATCAGGATTAACAGTTGTTCAGGTACCTCAAGTTATCGTACCTATGTCAGCAGCAAAAACTGAATTCATAGCTATAAGCGTTAGTGCACTTGCTCAAGCTATAACTTTTTTCAAAGTTTTCATTGTAATAGTAATTAAAATATAAAATGCGCGCTCTTTTATATTGTTCAATATTCCTTGATATTTCTTTAATATTGAGTTAGAGTAATTTTTATTATTACTTTTTTTCATAAAAGTCAAAGCATTTTGAGTGTTTTGGATACTTATTAATTGACAATTTATTATATATGTTTCTAATAATTTAGAATTATATTAAATTTAGAATTTGCTGCATAAATTCAAGCTTCTTGGATTGAGGTAATTTTCGCTCAGTATCGTATATTATAAATAAATATTTTTTGATTTCAATTAGTATCAATATTTCAAGTTGAATAGTTTTGAATTATCGTATCGTTTATTCAAGTAAAATCATTGTTGCATGTGGCTTCTCATCAAGAGGTGCAATCAAATCAAAATCAATTTGTTCAATTCCACATTCAAATTTCTGAAAGTCAAGCATTTAAAGTTCAGCTTCATCATAAATTCAAACTAAATCAAGCTCATAATGTTTTTACTGTGATTGTTAGATTTTCTGACATATTTGGCAATACTGAGTTAGGATTCAGATTTCCGATATCCACAGCTCATGAAGAAATGATCATTTCCATTTTATCTACATAAAATATACTGGAAACATTTGCTGTATTTCCATTCGTATCGCTTATGTTGAAAGTCATTTTATACTGTCAGAAAGAAATATTGGAATAATTGAAAGATCAACTATTTGCATCCACTCAAGAGTTTGTCAATCAAATTCAACTTACATCAATATAATTTCAAGCTCAATCATTTTTTTCCAATTTGAAATTATAGTTTGAATCATTGATTCACCCAGAATCGCTGTATTGGAAATTTAAGGAAATATTGTTTCAAATAGGATATAGAGTGTTGTTTAAAGGAGAAAAAGATGTTATTGTCGGAGATGTCACATCATAGATATTTGCTGAATTCGGAGTTCATTTAAAGTTTGTATTGTCAAAATTTACGGATCATACTGCATTGCTCCAATTTGTATCTATAGTTCAGTCTCATGGAAAAGATAATCTTTCCATGGATCTCGGAATGTTGTTATCTCATTTGTTTCAGCTTATTATCGCTGCATCATAATCAACATCCAAATCATCTGATAAAACAAGTATTGATCATGTACTGATAACCAAAGATCATGCTAATAAATTCGGACTAGAAGATGGACTTAAAATACTTGAATTAGCATCATTTTTTGAAATCAAGTATAATCAATTTCCTGGAATAGATCAATTAAGTATTATCGGTGCTCAAGCATTTTTTAACTGCCATCAGGTAAGATCAACTGATGATGAAGAAAGATTTCTAAGCTCTATGTATTGATTTGCCTGTGATCCAGTATTTGACCACATTACCTCATTTATTATTACAGATCATTTCAATTTTGAAAAATTTGTCCCTGATTGTTTATTTCAAAATACATCACTTACTGAATTTGGGGAGAAAGATAATTCGGATATTCAATAAATTATTCAACTTCATCAAAGCTGTAGAATCGCAGAATTAGCATCGGAAGATTCTATGCTTGTAATTGTCGAAGTAGTTCAACTTAAAATAAAGGATCCGCTAGAAATTGTTCAAGAAAAATTTTCTGAAAAAGTAGCATAGATTTTATCTGTTCAATCGAATCTTGCACTTATCACTACAACTCAAACTTTATCAGTTGAGTTCGTTGAGAATGTTTCTTGATTGAATATATTTCAAGATAAATCACTTATTCAGTTTGAAGTTATTTGTACACTTGGAGCGATATTAGTATCAAAAACAATTCATTCTTGCAAATTTACAAATAATGAATTTCAAGAAATATTCAAAGAATTAACAGAATATCATCAAACACTTACAATTATTCATCAGGTTGAATTAGATAAAATTTCACTGAAACCAATTTTTATAGCATCGATCTTTCAATTGCTGTCTAAGTCTTGAATTTCTCTTGAAATGATATAAGGGGATACTCTGTCAATGGTAGTGGTTATAAAAGAGGGAATCAGATTGTCGTTTAAATCCTGTAGATTTATTCAAGAATAAGAGATTGTAGGCCTGATTCATGTATCTGTAATGTTTTGAACTGGAATGCTTAATTTCAATCAGTCTAAGTCCAGATTTATCGTTCCGCTTAACGTCGCTCATGATATTGAAAAATCTGACGAATTTAT
>CAYWJC010000250.1:0-2725 GCA_964458505.1 uncultured Candidatus Peribacteria bacterium
CTTCAGTTTCTTCTTTCTTTTTTGTTTTTTTCTTTTCTTCTTTTACTTCAGTTTCTTCTTTACTTTCCTCATAACCCTCTTCTAACGCTTTAATAGAAAGTCAGATTCTTTTTTCAGTTGAATCGAAAGTTATGATTTTAGCTTGAACTGTTCATCCAACTTTTACGTAATCTTCGATATTTTTAACCATTGCATTTGAAATTTCAGATAAATGGATTAATCCACTTATTCCTCCGTCCAATGCTAGGAAAATTCCGAAATTAGAAATTCTTGTAACTGGAGCCTCGATAATATCTCAAATTTTATATTTTTTAGCAAGTTCATCCCATGGATTTGATTTAAGTCTTTTAATAGAAAGACTGATTTTATCAGAATCAATTCAGATAACCTGAACTTTGATCTTATCTCAAACTTTTGCAAATCTTGATGGATCTGAAACATGTCACCAATCAATTTCAGAAACGTGAACAAGTCATTCAAGTCCATTGAAAGTAACGAATAATCAGTAAGTAAGAATTCAGCTTACTACTCATTCAACATTGTCACCAATCTTTAATCCTTGTAATGCAACTCCTCTTTCTTCTTCTATTGCCGCTTTTTCAGAGAAAATGATTTTTTTACCATCAGTATCAACATTTATAACTCTAACTTTAAATGGTTTTCCCACTAATCTATTAAGGTGTTCAAGGATTCTTTCTGGATTTGCTCATTCAACTCTTGGATAATTCATTGGAGTCAATTGAGAAACTGGAATAAATCATTTTATACCATCAAGATCGATAAGCAATCAACCTTTGTTTGCTTCATTTGGAACAACTGTAATAATTTCTTTTGTATCAAAATTTGAATGTAATCTTGCGATAAGCTTAATTTGGCTTGCCTTCTTAAGAGAAAGAAGAATAAGTCCTGAATCAGCATCATCTCAAATTACCATTGATTCTACTAAATCTCATATTCATATTTTAGAAACATCTTCAACAGATGAATTTAAATCAGCTCAAGTAATAATTCATGTAAATTGACCATTAAGATCAACCAATATCATTTTTGAAGTAGCATGTAATACTATTCAAGAAACGATGTCTCCAGTTTTTGGAGAAATAATCGGATTCATTTCTTTGAAAATCAAAGAAAAATCTTTTGAGTTAGGCATATAAAAATAACAGGTTAAGAAATAAGTAATTTTGAAAATAACTTCAATCTTTGTGTTCAAACCTTACGTTTCCTCGCTCTTCGTAGCTTCCGCTACGACTCGCTGCGGTACGCTGTTTTCGCACAAATATTATTGTTCTTTTCAAAATTGGTTTAACAGGAATAACTTTTATTGGGGCGAACGATGGGGATCGAACCCATGACCTCCAGATTCACAGTCTAGCATTCTAACCAACTGAACTACGTTCGCCATAGTAAAATTAAAATAACTTCATAATTTAAATTCAAATCTCCGCTTCCTCGTTCGTCGTAGCTTCCGCTACGATTCACTGTGGTGCTCAATTTTCATTCAAATTCTTTTGTTCTTTTAATTTTTGTTTTTGACTAAATTAATAAAGATTTAATACCTCTATTTTAAGCCAAAAAATTCGCTTAATAAATTAAGCAGGAAAAGTATATTTAAATAGACAAAAAAAGCAAAAAAAAATTCACCTAATTATTTTTTGCTTGTTTTTATTAATTCTTTAAAATATGAAAAACTGCTAAAGAATAAAAATGCTCCTAGACAAAAAATTATTACATACAACGGATTCCTATATAAAAAAACTCAATGATGCCTGAATATTAACAGTTTCCGACCTTATAAACCATTATCCTAGAACTTATGAAAATAAAAGTAATGTTCTGGAATATTTCAGCTATGTGAATCTTAAAGAAAAAAACAGTGTAGCCTGTGAAATAGAAACAATCAATTCAGAGAGAACCAAAAACAATAAACAATTAATAAAGGCTATAATAAAAGACAAAAATTGATTTATGGCTGAAGCTGTATGGTTCAATCAAAAATTTTTATTACAAAATTATAGAAATTGAGATAAGGTGGTGATTTTCTGAAAACCAAAATACAATTATTCTAAGCTTTCGTTTTTATCTCCTGATATAGAACATATTTCCAAAGACAATAAATCAATTCAACCGATTTACCCTGAAATCAATTATATTCCGTCTATTTGGTTCGAAAAAAAAATCGAACTTTTGAATCCTTATTTCAAAGAAATTAAAAATGTCTTGTCTGATGAGATTATTTCAAAGAAAAACTTTTCAAATAAATGGGAAAATCTTTTGAAAATACATTTTCCTGCGTCCGAAAAAGATTTTGAAAAAGCTAGATCCGAACTTGCATATGAGGAATTATATTCAATGCAACTCAAATGACTCTTAAGAAAACAGGATCTTGAAAAATCAAGCATTTGAAAATCACCAAAAATTCCACTAAATGCCGATCTTATTAAAGAAATGCTTTCATATCTCCCATATCCGTTGACAAACAGTCAAAAAATCGTGATTTTCCAAATTCTAAAAGACATGGAAAAGCCTCATGCCATGAAAAGGCTTTTGCAATGAGATGTCTGAACATGAAAAACAATTGTGGCTCTCATATCCTGAATTCATGCAATTTTAGAAGGAAACATCCAAGTTGCTCTAATGGTGCCTACTGAAATTCTGGCTCGTCAGCATTTTGAAAGCATTCAAGAATTATTGTTAAAATATAATATTGCAGGCCTTGGTATAG
>CAYWJC010000251.1:0-2313 GCA_964458505.1 uncultured Candidatus Peribacteria bacterium
GTCCTTCAATGAGAACGCGAAATGGCACCAGACAACAAATCACTTGGTAGATTCATACTAGACGGAATAGCACAAGCCCCTAGATGAGTTCCGCAAATCGAAGTAACATTTGATATCGATGCATCTGGAGTTCTCCATGTTACCGCAAAAGATAAATGAACAGGCAAAGAGCAGAAGATTATGATCCAAGGTTCTACCGGTATGGATACTGCTGAAGTAGACAGGCTCGTCAAAGAAGCAGAGACAAAGAGGGATGAAGACAAGAAGAAGAAAGAAATCATCGAAGCTAGGAATATGGCAGATTCTGCTGTATACCAATCAGAAAAAACCCTTAAAGACAATGAAGGTAAATTTGATGAAAAATTAGGCGAAGAAGCAAAAGTGAAAATTGAAGAACTTAAGAAAGTCCTAGAGAACCAAGCTGCAACCAAAGAAGAAATCGATGCAGTATCAAATCCTCTCCAAGAAGTAATGATGAAAATCGGCCAGGAGATATACTCCAAATGAGGAACTCCAGAATGAGACGAATGAGTGAAAGTAAAAGACAATAACGAGAAGAAGAAAGAGGATGATAGTGTTGAAGGGGAGGTAGAATAATGAGATTTTTAAATCGTCGGTTGAGAAACCGGCGATTTTGTTTATATTTTTATTGATTAAAGAATGGGTAAAACAAAAGTATGGGAAAGGGAGCCATATAAATCAGAAAACATTCAAATTTTAACTATACCATTTCATAAAGAAGTAAGAGATCAAAAGAAAGGTCTTTGTACTTGGAATATTGTAAATTCCGACATAGATTATGAACATGCACAATTAATCGCTGAATTATATAATTGAATAGAGGATGATGCAAAAAAAGATTCATTAGTTGATGTTTTATGTAATTCGTTTAAAACAAATGAGGATGTTTTGGATCATGAAAATTACTTAATATATTGAAGTACATCCTTAGCATTTTTTGCGTTATGCAAACTATGATGTTCAAAAGAAGCCGTGGATAATCTTATAGTTTCAAAAAATCCAATTACCATAATATCGCCATTATATAAATTATTGTTAGAGGAGTATAACTATTTTGATACATCAGAACTAGGTAAAATATTATTTACATTAAAAAAAATTGATTTATCAGAAGAAAGTAAATATTACGATTTTATTAGAGAATTAAAAAACACATTAGAAGATTTAATTGATTTGATAATAACCTTAAGATATGAAAATTTAAAAAAGAAAATCAATCATGTAAATATTGAAATTAATAATGATAAAAAAGCAGTTAATGAGTTTCTTAAAGAATTTTGATTCGATAGGAAATATACAATTACATTAAATACAATAGATAAATTTATTGTTGATGATGATTTTGATGAAACCGTAATACCCTGATGAATCATAAGTATATTTAGAGAATTTTTTAAAGATTTTTATATTGATTTAGCTAAGAAAATTGCTTTATATAATTGATTAGAAGATATTCCAAGAAATCCAAGTTCAACAGAAGAAATATGACATGCTGTAAATTATATTTGAAGAGAATTTTGATTATCATGAGATGAAAAGACATTGTTAAAATGATATACTGAAATTACAAACAATAATTGAGCACACAAGCTACTTTCTGAAAAGAAATATTTTAGGTTAACAAGAAATATTTGAATTGAAATTTCATTATTTATGTTATCAAAATTTGAAGAATATGAGAAAAATAAAAGAATCTAAATAATACTTTATGTAAAAAGCATTATTTAGATTGGGAGAATAAAAAGTTCTTCATTTTTCAGTCACAGAAACTTTTTTTTGCCTATTGTCATCCTGAACTTGATTCAGGATCTATTAAAATAAACTCCAATTATTATAAAAATAAGGACTTTTTATTTGTTTTACAGATTCCAGATCAAGTCTGGAATGACACACTCAAAATCCTCATAATTTCAGAAAAGAAGGGGGTTTTAGGGGGAGATAAACGATGGTGACCAGGATGACCGGAATGGTGCAATTCTTATCCCTTGATTTTATTTCCCCCTAATGCTTTTTGCTACTTTTTTGCAGAAAAAAGTACGATAACTGAAGATGAGGGTTGAGATGAAAGTCTCAAAGACCACAATTATATGGATCCTGAAATAAATTCAGGATGACGAACCTATAAGATTTAAACCCATAACCCATCCGTCCTCCGGACACCTTCCCTATATTAAGGAAGGCAAAATGATATATCAGTAAATAGAGTTCTCGCCTCGGGAAGTTTATATCCAAACTAAAAATACCACCCCTCGCCCCTCCTAACCTAGGAGGGGAATTATTTTGCTCCCTCTC
>CAYWJC010000252.1:0-2203 GCA_964458505.1 uncultured Candidatus Peribacteria bacterium
AAATTAAGAAATGAGAAATATAGCTTATTTTTAAAGTACATCAATCCTTTTCAGACAAATAACGATTTAGGAAAATATCTTTTGAATATAAGAAGATTGCAATGAAATTATAGATGGAATATGCATAAAAAAATCTACCAGATATCCGTAATGTCTCATTTGTATATAACTTTTTTCCTGCTTTATATTATTTGAAAAATTGAAGAAAAATCAGAATCTGATTTATTAGAATTGCTAAAAATAGCTATTTTTCATGATATTCCAGAGGCTATTACATGAGATATTGTCTGACCTACAAAAAGAGCTGTTCCTTGATTGGAAGAATTGATCGCAGAAGTTGAAACAGATATGCTTGATGAATATTTTCTTATATTTCTTGATAATTTTAAATTCAAAGATGATTTCAAAAGATATATGTTGAAACCTTGGGAATGAGAAAATTGAAAATTAGCAAAAATGGCAGATATTTTTTCATCGCTTTTTGAATCAAAACTTGAAGTCTCATATGATGATAAATTCGCACAAATATACAAGAATACAAAAAGAATACTTCATAAATATAAATATAAATCAGCAGATTATCTCTTAAAATATTGAGTGGATTATTTTGATGATAACATGGAAGATATAATCAAATTATAATTTTTCATATTTTTTGTTGTTTTTTAATAAAAATACATTAACTTAATTTATTTTTATTCCGAAATTTTCATAGCTGTTTTTTATGGTCAAATTTTCATATTTTTTCATATTCTCATAATCTTTTTCGGATTCGTGATCAAAACCAAGGATATGCAAAATTGAATGAATTAATAATTTGTAAAACTCCTCTTCAAAACTATTTCAAAATTCCGCTGATTGTGAATATATCTTACTTTCTGAAAGAAGAATCTCTCATGCTATATCTTTCTTTTTTAATCTTGAAAAGTCATCGAAATAATGAAAACTTAAAACATCGGTGGTCGAATCGATTCATCTGTATTGATTATTGAAAATTTTCATTTGGTCATCATCTACAAATACTATATTAAGAATTCAATTTTGAGATATATTTACATTATTTCAAATATCATTAAAAATGAAATCAGCAATTTTTTTGTTGATTTTTATTTCTTTAGGCTTATTTATGATTTTATAGTTGAACATTATTGATATTAACTTTGTAATTATTTAGTCAAGGCTGTCTGTAAAAATTCGTTTGATTTGAACATGATTTCGGATATGTGATATATTCGAAATTTTGTGTTGATATTTTAGATTTAGGGGTAATTGTATAGAATTTAATGAAATCATAATTGCTATTTGATGTATCAATATTAACATTTTCAGCTTTTGAATTAAGTTTGGTTCATTTTGGCACCAAAATTCTTACGAATTGCCTATTCTCTCATGCTCATTCGATTATAGTAAGTCTTTCTCTTTCTCAGATATCTGTTATTTTTAAATCATTGAATAATTTGTCGATTTCATTTTTTTCATTCTCTCAAAAAGTATTTGTTGATATGAAGCTGAATTTATTACTTATTGAACAGTCAGAATTTGCTTTTGTCTCAATGTTAAATGTCCTTTGCATGTATCTATCAGATTTATTTCATGAAATAGAAGTGAAGACAGGATAGAACCAATTAGATTCATCATATTTCCATTTCTCAGAATAATTGTATTGTTCCAAAAAATTTTGAATTTCTTCATTTCTTGAAGAAATAAGTATTTCTCATTTCTTGAAATTATCTGAAATGATATCAAAATATCAGAAAAAATCTTTTCTATCTAAAAGCTTTTGCTCTAATTTTTCAGTGAATTTAAATAAGATATCTTTCGGGGAATCGACTTTACCGAATTTATTTTCAACCAAAGTTGACATGATTAAAGAGAAATTCTTGTTGGTGATATCAATATTTACTTCAGGCAAATTGACTTTTCAATATTTCATCAAGAAATCAGTTATTAGGTTCTGATTGATTGCAATTACAGAATCAATACTTGCTCAACCTCATTTTTCATAGAAAAAATTGATTTTTTCAACACTTTCTCTGAAAATCGGAAAATAATTAGCATCCCTCAGTCAATGATTAGGAGAAATGATATTTAATCATTCTGGCGGAGTTTCCAAATATGGAGTTATGTGCCAATCATAATAATAAACATCTTTTTTATCATAATTCCTGATATTTCATTTATATAATTCCAGAGTTATGACACT
>CAYWJC010000253.1:0-2425 GCA_964458505.1 uncultured Candidatus Peribacteria bacterium
AATAAATATTATTATGAAAAAGACACTCTTAATAGATACAGTATTATCCCCTTATGCGATCACAAGATTCAATGCAATAAAAGACAAGATCGATGGGGAATTTCATGTATGGTTTCAATCATTTACTGATATAAATAGGAAATGGACATCATTTCCAAAAATGAATTTCGAGCACGATTTTCTTAGGAATGTTCCGTTAAGATTAAAATGAAAGGATATTTTTACTTTCAATATAAATTATGAATATCCTAAAAAAATCAAAAAGCTAAATCCGGATCATATCATTATACTTTGATGGGACAGCTTTACGTCGCTCTATTCAGTCATATGGGCAAAGAAAAATAGAAAAAGACTTACGCTATGGTCAGGAAGTACTAAATTTGAAAAAAGCTGAAAAAGGATCATAACTTTACCATATGTAAAATGGTTAATAAAAAGCTGTGATGATTATATTTCTTATTGAACACGAGCTACTGAATATTTAATTTCTTTATGAGCAGAAAAATCTAAAATTCAAGAATTTTACAATACAGTAGATGTAGAATATTTCACAGACAAATCCGATAAATACAAGAAAAATAAAGAAATTATAAAATGAGAGTTATGAATTAGTACAAAATATGTTTTAATGTTTAATGGTCAACTGATAGAAAGGAAGTGAATATGGGAGATGATTGATGGATATGATAGGTTTCAGAAAGAAAAAGTTGATATATCATTAATTATTGTAGGATCTGGACAAGAAGAGGAAAAACTTAAAAAATATATAGAGAATAATGAAATAAAAAATGTCCACTTTACTTGATTTGTTCAGTTTGATGAATTACCAAAATTTTATGCAATTTCTGATATATTTACTTTACCGTCCAGAGAAGAAGTATGGTGACTAGTTATAAATGAAGCAATGAGTTTCTGATTACCTATAATTACTTCTTTTCGCGTTTGAGCGTCAGTTGATCTTGTTAAAGAATTAAAAAACTGATATATAATGAAAGAAAATACTATAAACGAATTTTATAATTGATTAAAATTTATTTTTAATAATAATCTTATTAATAAAAATAAATCTATTGAGATTATTAAACAATTTAGTATAAAGAAAATTTTGGAAAATATAAATTTTAATTTTTAATACTAAAACATGAAAATATTAATAATTATTGATTATTTTCAACCAATAATTGGGTACAGCGAAACTTTTATAGCAAAAGAATATATAAAACAATGACATAATGTTTTAGTTTTAACTTCTGATCATTATTATCCATTTCCTGATTATGAAAATACATCAGGAAAGATGCTATGATCAAGAAAACAAGAAATTTGATTAAAAATTGAAGAATGAATTCTAACTAAAAGAGAAAAATTAGTATTTGAAATATTCAACAGGGCATATTTTAAAAATATCAATAAACATATAGATGATTTTAGGCCTGATATTGTAATTGTTAATTGAATAGCAAGTATTACAGTTATTATTGTTGCAATTCTAAAAAGAAAGTTTGGATTCAAATTGGTTAGCTGGGATAGTAACTTAATGTCTATAATAAACCAGTGAATAAAAATCAAGCAAATATTTTATTTTATTTTTAGAATATTTTTCTCTAAATTTCTAGAAAAAAAAGTAGATAAATTTGTAGGAGTACAAGAAGAAACCTGTGAAATTATTAATAAATTTTATTGAATAAAAAAAGAATTAATCGAATTTATTCCACTTTGAACTGATATAGATAAATTCAGATTTGATGAAATTCAGAGAAATGATATTAGAGTAAAATATAATATACCAGCAAACGCTATTGTTTTAATATATACTGGAAAATTAATTATCGATAAATGATATGATATTTTAATAAAAGCAACTTCAAAAATTATTCAAGATTTTGATGGTGTTTATGTTTTTATAATATGATCATGACCTGAAAATTTGATTAATGAGATGAATGAATATATAAAAAATTATAAGGAAAGGTTTGTATTTATAGATTTTGTCAAAAATGATGAATTATATAAGTATTTTTCAGCCAGTGATATTTGAATATGGCCATTACAAGAATCTGTAAGTATGGTAGAAGCTGCAGCATGTAATTTACCATTTATTGCTAATGATAAAATTTGAACAAAGTTAAGGATTTCAAATGATAATGCTTTATTATATAAGCAAGGAGATATAGATGATTTATATGAAAAAATCAAGTATCTTATTGAAAATAAAGATGACATGATTAATATGTGAAAAAGATGAAGAGAGCTTGTAGAAAATAAGCTTTCCTGGAATGAAATAGCTAAGGAATATTTAATTAAGTAAATTTTTTAAAATGAAAATATTTATTGTAGCTGGTGCTAGGCCAAATTTTATGAAAATTGCACCAATAATAAATGAGATTAAAAAAAACCAAAATATCGAGTATAAACTTATTCACAC
>CAYWJC010000254.1:0-3298 GCA_964458505.1 uncultured Candidatus Peribacteria bacterium
TATTGATCCACTTAAATATTCTCTACTTTTTGAAAGATTTTTGAATCCAGCCAGAGTTTCAATGCCTGATATCGATGTGGATTTTTCTGATGAATGAAGATGAAGAGTTCTTGAATATGTTAGAAATAAATATTGAAAAGATCACGTTGCGCAAATATGCACATTTTGAACAATGGCAGCCAGAGCAGCTGTTAAAGATATCTGAAGAGCACTGTGACTTCCCTTCTCTGAAATGAACGAAATAGCTAAACTCATCCCATCGAAACCTTGAATAAAAATCAAAGATGCTCTTGAAGAAAGTGTTGAATTCAAACAATTATACAATTCATCTGATAAATATAAGAAAATCATCGATAACGCGATGAGATTGGAAGGATCAGTAAGACAGCTTTGAGTCCATGCTTGTGCGGTAATCATCGCTCCCGAAAAAATGACAAATTTCTGTTCTCTTCAGCATCCTCCAAAGGATAATGAAGTCACAGTAACACAACTTTCACAATATCCTCTTGAAGATCTTTGACTGTTAAAAATGGATTTCTTATGACTAAGAAATCTGACAATCATACATAGATGTTTGAGTATCATAAGAAAAAATCACGATAAAGATATCGATCTTCTGAAGATTGATTACGAAGATAAAAAAGTATTTAAGATATTTGCTGAGTGAGATACGACTTGAGTATTCCAATTTGAATCGAACTGAATGAGAAAATATCTGAAAGAGCTGAAACCAAATGCTTTCGAAGATATCATAGTTATGGTTTCTCTTTATCGTCCTGGACCGCTTTTATATATCCCTACTTATATCGCTAGAAAACATTGAAGAGAAAAAGTAAAATATCCTCATGCATCACTTGAAACAATCTTAAAACCAACGCAATGAATTGCAGTCTATCAAGAGCAGATAATGCAGCTTGTACAAGCATTTGCAGGATTCTCACTTGGTGAAGCGGATATTTTAAGGCGTGCTATCGGTAAGAAAAAAGTTGATCTTTTGATGGAGCAAAAGCAGAAATTCATAGATGCTGCCATAAAAGAATGACATCCTAAAGAATTGGCGGTGTATATATTTGAAGATATCATCGAGCCGTTTGCCGGATATTGATTCAATAAATCCCATGCAGCCTGTTATTCCATGATTGCTTATCAGACAGCATATCTGAAAGCATATTATCCTACAGAATTCATGACTGCGCTTATGGTATCAGATGAGGAAGATATGGAAAGAATTACACTTGAAATTAATGAATGTAAAACTAAAAAGATAAATATTCTCGCGCCTGATATAAATGAATCGATGAAGCATTTCACCTATATCGACAATAAAAACATACGTTTCGGGCTCAAAGCAATAAAATGACTTTGAGAATGACCTATTGATACGATAAGATGAGTAAGAGAAGATTCCTGAAAATTCATATCAGTAATTGACCTTATAAATAGGACATGATGAGATGTAATCAATAAAAAAAGCCTTGAAGCATTGATTCTAAGCTGAGCTCTTGATAATTTCTGAGAAAGAGCCAGTCTTATGGCCTCAATAACAAAAATTACAGCTTATCTGAAAGAAAATCAGAAAAAACAAGAAACAAATCAAATTTGACTATTTGACATGTGAACAAGCCATGAAAATCTTAAATTCCATCTTGAAAAAGCAATTCCGATGACTTTTGAAGAAAAAATAAAATGAGAACGTGACATGATTTGATATTCAGTAACGTGACATTGACTTGATTGACTCAAAAAATATCTGATTCAAAAATCAATCGGACTTGAAAATGTTTATGCCTTCAAGAAAAAAATGAGCGAGAAAGTTGTCGAACTTAAAGAATTTTCAGTAGATGAATGATGAGAAAATTTCAATACAACCACTTCTGTATCAGATTGACAAAAATCTGAAGAAATAGTTGACCAGAGTATCGAGGAAGCAGCAAAACCAAAAGAAAAAAAGATAAGGCAGAAAGATATAAAGGTAAGATTTTTTTGATTAGTCACTTTCATAAGAAAAATACAGACAAAATCATGAAAAATGATGCTTATTGCAAGCTGTGATAGTACAACTTTCAAGTTTAATGTCCTGATTTTTCCTAGAGATTATGAAAAATTTGCTAATGTGATACATGAATATAAAGTTTTATTGGTTGATTGAAATCTTCAGTTCAATGAAGAAATGGAGGAAATTGCAGTTATCCCAAATAACATAAGATCTACAACAATTTGATTCTTAAGAGAGCAAGCTATAGATCTTTGAGTTTTTGATGAAAACGATAAGATAAATTATTTGGCCGATGAGGAAGAAATTTTGTTAAATGCTTGAAATGAAGAAAAAACAGAAAAGAAAAATGATAAAGATTCGAACTCAAAACCAGATATAAAAAAATGAAATGATGATAAAGATTTAGAAATAAAAGTTCATACAATAAAAGTACCAACTAGCGCTAAAAAAGAAGATCTGATGGATTTGAAAGAATTTCTATTAACACAAGCTGAGTGAATCATTAAGGTTTTTCTTGATATAAAATGACAGATAATCGATACGAAGATTATGATTGAAAGAATTGAAAGCCTTGAAGACTGGACATCTAAAAAATGGGATTATTAATTTTTTAAAATTTATGGATAATTTATTTTCGACTCCCCTTACTAGAAAAAGGAAAAAGTTAGATACAATTGATTATGACTATGAAAAAGCTTTATGAGAAACATTGGAAACAATAACTTTAACTATTCAATCAAGAGTCTGAAATGTTTTAAATTGCATTAAAGAAAACAATAATATAACACTGCAATTAAATAAGACTTTAGAGTTGAATTTTGATTTTAATTACTGAACATTCGAAAAAAATCATTGAAAATGTTTAATAGATTTTAGTTCTAGTTATGATACAGTAAGTACATTTATGTGAAGATACGATGTTCTAGGTTTTGAAGAGATAGTTAAAAAAATTATTGAAAAGGTTGGGGAATATAAAACTTGAATAGAAATTAGATAAATAAATTTAAATTTTAAAAAAATAATTATGTCGATTTTAGTAACTTGATCTATTGCTTTTGATTATATAATGGATTTTCAAGATAGATTTAAAAATCATATTCTTCCAGATAAGATTCATATTTTAAATGTTTCTTTTTTGATAAATGAATTAAAAAAAGAAAAATGAGGAACTGCAACTAATATTTCATATACTCTTTCTTTATTATGAGAAAAGCCAATACTTGCCGGATGTGTTTGAAAAGATTATGATTTAGATAATGATCTACCCAAAAATATCAATAAAAAATACGTTCTTAAAAAAGA
>CAYWJC010000255.1:0-1789 GCA_964458505.1 uncultured Candidatus Peribacteria bacterium
AAAACTTTGGAAGATTTGCGTCGAGGAAAATTTGATGTGCTCGTAGGAGTAAATCTTTTGCGCGAAGGCTTAGATTTACCGGAAGTTTCATTGGTCGCAATTTTTGATGCGGACAAAGAAGGATTTTTGCGCAGTGAAACTTCGCTAATTCAAACTATCGGTCGCGCCGCTCGAAATGTAAATGGACGAGTGATTCTTTATGCGGATAATATCACGGGTTCGATGGAAAGAGCCATCCGAGAAACCGAACGAAGACGCACTATTCAAGCGGCTTACAACAAAAAACATCATATTACTCCCAAAACAATTAAGAAAAAAATCCAATCCATTGTCGACCATGAAATCAACCCAGTCTTGTCGAGTGAATTTGTCAGATTAGAAACTCTGGAAGACATTAATGGTTATATCAAACAAAAAGAAAAAGAAATGAAAGAAGCCGCCAAAAATTTGGAATTCGAGAAAGCAGGAATTATTAGAGATGAGATTTATGAATTAAGAAAGATAGCGAAGTAGGGGTGAATTAAGAATCATGAATTATGAATCAAGAATGATTTTTTAATATCCAATATTCAATTCTCAGTCAATATTCAATGTTTTAATACTCAATGCAAATGTCATTTCGACCGGATAAATTTATGTACTCATAAATTTAGAAGTGGAGAAATCTCATCCACCCCTGTGAGTTAATTTATGCATGCAGTAGTTTTGATAGAGTTGCATTTAATAGTATGATTATTACGTAATATTATAATTATTATAAAATTTATGAAAGCAATTATTTTTGATTTTGATGGTGTAATTCATGATACGTATGAAATGGCATATCAAATAGACCGTGAAGCTTCGGGAGGGAATTTAACTCGCGAGCAGCACAGAGATTTTTTCGATGGAAAAATATTTGAAAAAGTGGTAATAGATGAGGAAAAAGAAAAAGCAGAAAGTGATAAATTTTACGAGTTGCAAAAAGAAGCATTTAAATATCTAAAAATAGATGAAAACATTAAAAATAATTTAGAAAAACTATTTAAAGATTATAATTTATTCATTGTCTCTTCTAATTGGGAAGAAACGCTTAACGATTATTTTCAGAGTAATAATTTCACGCATATCTTTAAGGAAATACTAGGCGCAGAAACGCATCGATCAAAGGTTGAAAAATTTAAGTATTTGTTCGAAAAATACACTTTGGTTGCGGATGATTGTATTTTTGTCACAGATACGCTAGGGGACATTTTAGAGGGTAATAAAGTTGGTGTCAAAACAATTGCAGTTGATTTTGGTTTTCATAAAAGAGACAGGCTCGAAAAAGGCAAGCCGTTTAAAATAGTTTCTAGTTTTGATGAGGTGGTAGCAACAATAAAGAATCTACAGCTCAATGATTAAATTCCTAAAAATAAAATATTCAAAAAGTTGCTAATTTGTCCATGTGGACAAATTAGCAACTAATTTTTTAAGAAAAAAAAGATTTAATCTTAGGGGTATTTGAGATTGAGCCTTTATATACTTTGGGTTTATTTTTTATTATCCGCAGTTTGTTTTAGAAAATTTCTAAATAAACCTTCTTTTTCTGATAATTCTTCAAACTTTCCTTCTTGAGAAATTTGTCCATTATCAAAAACCAAAATTCTGTCAGTATTCTTTAAGGTGGTAAGTCGATGGGCGATCATTATTATAGTTTTGTCAGCGAAAAGTTTCTCTATATTTTTTTGAATAATAATTTCGTTAGTGTTGTCTAACGCCGAAGTGGCTTCATCGAAAATAATAATTTCGGGCGATTGCAATATGAGTC
>CAYWJC010000256.1:0-6662 GCA_964458505.1 uncultured Candidatus Peribacteria bacterium
CAAGAATGTAAGCTGTTATAAGTTCATTTGAAAAATTTATAAATATCAGATAGCTATTTGCTAACATCAATAAAAATACAAAAAGGAACATCCAGGATATGAATATACCGAATATCCAAGATCTTTTTATAATCATTATTTTCTCTACTCATTCCCTCTCTAGCTCTTCTACAAGCTTAGTGTCAGCTGAAACATCAAAAGAACTGAAAAGCTTTTCGTAAAGTAATCTGAAATTTAACATAGACATATAATTATTGAATTAAAATCGTATATAAAAGTCTCTAGAATTTTAAAGTCTTAAAAGAATGAATATCGAGTCAATACTTTTCATAAATCCTTATCGATCAAAAGTCTCAATAAACATGAGATTCAAGTCATAAAAGTTTTAATCATTCTTTTACCTTCTCTTCATTATCAGATTCGATTTCTAGATAAGTCGGTATTTTCGGCCAACTATCTATGCAGAACTCCATATCGTCAAGTTTATAAACTGTTCTTTTGTTTTCTTGGTAATATTTATCCAGAAAATTAAGCTTGTTGAGGATTTCTGCAGTATTTTCAAAATCGTCCACAACAATTTCTATTTCTTCTGTTTTTCAGATTTCAGTAGATCATCTTTTTTTGTATGTGACAGTAACTTTATCTCAATTATCCCTTAATCTAATCCATTCTTGAGTTTCGTCATTCATTGTAAAAACCCATCTTTTCATAAAATTTTCACTTATGAATTCTGCTCAGATTTCTTCAAGCTTATTTATAACTTTTACAACATCGATATCAAGAACCTGAACTTCATATTCTATAGCCATAAATTGTAAATTAAAAAATTAAATTATGAGAATCTGAATTATTTTTCAAATAAACTTGTTTTTTTATGGAAGATTTTTTAAAAGATCCATTCGGTTCCTCCCGTCTGCTGGATTCACTCAGGATGACGATAGGAGAATTTTTCTATTTATCAAATCATTTCTTTAAAAACTTCAATGGAATCAATTGTATATTGTGGAATCAATTCAGGAAGGTTATCAAGAGAAAACCATTTTATTTCATCGCATTTATTCGGTTCAAGATTTACTATTTCTCATTTTGTAATTTTTGCAATAAATGAAAAACTAACCCAATGTTGTTTTTCTGATTTAAGAATATGATCAAAATAACCAAGTGATTTTATTATTTTTATTTCAACTCATATTTCTTCTTTTACCTCCCTTCTTAATGCATCTTCCACAGTTTCATTTAATTCAACTGATCATCAAGTCCTAGTCCAAAATCAAACATCATTTTTACAGTTTTTACTTCTTCTCATTAATAATACCTCATTGTCATCATTTACAATCAAACATCAAACTCAGACTCAAATGTAATCTGTTCAAGCTTTCATAGGTTTTATTATTCAATTAAAATATTATCACTGATTAACTTAGTGTTTTTAAAAAAATCCGTTCGGCTAACCCAAATATTTTTTAAGCAAATCATTGAATATCTTAGGGTTTCATTGTCCTGCGCTTTCTTTCATGCATTGTCCTACCAAGAATCAGAATATCCTTTCGTTTCATCATCTATACTGCTCCACTTGAGTCGGATTTGCTTCTATTATTTTTTTGACGATTTCATCCAATGCTCACATATCGTTTTTTTGCCTTAATCAAAGTCTGTCTACTATTTCGTTTGTATTTCATCAATTCAAAAATAATTCTTCAACTACAACTTTTGAATTCGTAGAAGAAAGCTCATCTTTATTTACAAGATTGATAACTTCAGCTAATTCATCTATCTCGAATTTCAAACAATCAAATCCTGTATCTTCAAATGATTCTTTAAATAAAGCAAGAAGAATTGTTGTGATATATGAACAGGATTTTTTCGGATCAGTTGTAAGCCTTACAAGATTTTCATAATAATCAGAAATTCATCTTTCATTTGAAAGTATTCTTGCATCATCTTCTTGAAGTTTGTATTCGTTAAGATATTTTAATCTTCTGTCTATCGGAAGCTCTTCTATTTTCCTTTCATTGATATATTCAGGAGTCAAAACTAATGTCGGTAAATCAGGTTCAGGAAAATATCTATAATCCATTGCATCTTCCTTGCTTCTTAAGATATTGCTTATTCATTTTTCATCATTCCATCATCTTGTCTCTTGGTCTACTTTTTGTCCTGATTCATAAAGTTTGGCTTGTCTTTTGAATTCCGTATCGATAGCTCTTGCAATTGAAGCGAAAGAATTCATATTTTTGATTTCAACTCTATTATTTAATATTTCTTCTCATTTTAATCTAAGCGAAATATTCACATCACATCTTAATTGTCATTTTTCCATATCAGCATCAGATGCTCAGCAAAATCTCATGATTTTTTGAAGTTCTTCCAAATAAGCGATTACGTCTTCCTTAGTTCTGAAATCAGGTTCGGTAACTATCTCCATAAGCGGGCTTCCGGCTCTGTTATAATCACATAAAGTCTTTGTCCCTGAGTGAATAAGCTTTCATGCGTCATTTTCTATATGCATCCTATGAACCCTGAAAGCTTTCAATTCTCCATTTACAAAAGTCTTAACCTCTCAATGTTCAACTATCGGATGATAAAGTTGTGTTATTTGGAATCAAGCAGGCAAATCAGGATAAAAATATGATTTTCTGTCAAATTGTGATTTTTCATTTATTGTACATCTTAAGGCATGTCCGGCTCTAACAGCCAAATTCACAATCTCTTCATTCAAGACAGGAAGCATTCATGGAAATCCCATACATATAGGACAAGTGTTTTCATTTGGCTCTAGTGCTAGTGCTACCGCATTTTTACAGCTACAAAACATTTTTGTTTTCGATTTTATTCTAACGTGCGTTTCAAGTCACATTACAAGCTCGTATTTGTCGTACATATCAAAATTAATAATTAAAAATTAAGCATTGAATCCTAGTTTATAAAAAAAGATGTTTTTCGCAAATAAAATATAAAAATATCATTTGAAATTGACATCGATGGATATTTAATTATTATCAAAAAAATTTAGGCTTATAAAAAAGGATATTATGTATAATTTAGCAAGTCTTGCAAAAATTCATTCCACTATGAATCCTCTTGATATAGATATGATCGAAGGATTAATCGAACAATGATTCACCATAAAAAAAGCTATCTTAAGGACAGTTTTGGATTTTCATGCAATTTTAACAAACCCTGCGATATCTTCATGAATTTCAAAAAATGATTGATACAGTAAATGAAAAATACTGGTAAGATCTGGAAATGATTTTGAAAAATGACTTGAACTGTTAGAAAAAAGGCAAGGAAATTGTTAATATCAAAATATTAATTTATTATAAAATGAATCCAACAAATAATACTTTACCCTTCTCCAATTTTGAAACCAATTGAAAATTAACATCTTTTGGTCAAAATCTAATGATGCATTCAATTCAAAATTGAACCAGTATTGCTGTGAACTCAATTCAAGAGCTAAAACTGATTTTAGCTAATGATACACTGATTGAAGGTATCGTAAAATCTGAAAAATGAGATAAATTTAATAAAAACTCAATAAAGGTCGAGTCTGTTTCTGAATTCGAATTTCAGTTGATTTGTCAAAATGTCATACATATTATACAAAACAATAAAGGGCTAATCAATAACATAATCACAGATTCCGATTTATTGAAAAATGTTTATAGGCTTGAGCTTATAAATGATGAAAATAATTGAATCGTATCACTAGTTGTATTTCATGATAAAAAATATTTGATTTTCCCTCAAATCGAAGTCCTAGAATCTCAAGATGAAAATTATATTCCCTGCATGTCGGATAAATTTTCAAAACATAAGATAATACTGAATGCTGAAGAAATATTAGAATACCAAAAATTATTAAAAACTAATTTTATAGAAGATAAAGACAGATTTTATATCCTTATACAAATGATTCAAAATTGATTAATGAAAGATCAGTTGAATCTAATATTTGATGAAATATAAAAACTGGATTTTTAACTTGCATATTCTCATTTTTACATATAATAGCGTGGACTTTTTTCGGAAAATGAGAAAAGTTCTTTCTTTTGTTACATTTTTAAAAAGGTATATTTCCTGATCATATTCAGTTAGAATAAGATTATAATATATCATAACAAAAGATAAATAAGGATTATTTTTTAATTAACAATTTTTTATGGCTACACAAGAGCTAATTAAAGATATGCTTGATAATGCAGTGCATATCGGATACAAACGTCAATTTTGGTCTCCAAAAATGAAAAACTATATTCATGGAATTCAAAACTGAGTACATGTTTTTGATCTATATAAAACTATAGATAAACTTGAAGAAGTTAAACTTATAATGAAGGATTACGCTTTAAAATGAAAAGAAATACTTTTTGTTTGAACTAAAATCCAATCAAGAGATTTAGTAAAAGAGCTTGCAATAGAAACAGGACATCACTTTGTTATAAACAAATGGGTTCCAGGTCTACTAACTAACTTCTCTACTCTTAAGAAAAGAATCAATACTTATAATAAACTAGAAAAAGATTTAGAATCTTGAATGCTTGATGTTTTAAGCAAAAAAGAAAGATCAGAAAGAATCAAAGAACTTGAAAAACTAAAAAAAGCATACGAATGATTGAAAGATCTTAAAAAAACTCCTGATGTTTTATTCATCATAGATTGACATTATGAAAATCTATCATTAGTGGAAGCTAAAAAATTAAATATCCCATCTTATTCCCTACTTGGATCAACTTGAGATATTGATTCTTGTACAAATTTCGTTCCATGTAATGTAAATTCAATCAAATCAATTAAATTCATATTGAATTACTTAAAACCAGTTTTGACAAAAGTTAAGACTCAAAAACCTTTCGATTCTAAAAATGAAGGTGAAGCTAGAAAAGATTTCAAAAAACCTTTCGTTAAAAAACCTTTTGAAAATAAAGAAGATACAAATAACTAATATTAAATATGTTGGAAGATAATCAAATTCAAGAAGAATTAGAAGAAGAATGACCAAAAAAAGAGGAAAGGCTTCTATGAGCCATATCTTATGGACCATTCGGCTTTATCCTTCCACTTATGATGGATAAAAAAACTCCTTTTGTTGCTTTCCATACAAAACAAGGATGAATTATATTTTGAATATATTTCCTTATAAATCTTATATTCAGACATTTTTTCTTTTTTTGATTATTTACTCTGATATATATCTGATTGGCTGTTTATTGAGGAATGAAGGCTTATAATTGAGAAATGCATGAATTTTCCTTCATTAAGAAACTACTTGAAAAATTAAACGGTAAATAAACTTAAGAAAAATATCATTCCTAAGGAGACACTCTTGAGTGTAGGAATCTACAGTATCAAATGATATTTGAAGATTCCTTTCTTAGGAATAACAATAATAAACTATTTTAATACTAACATACTCCACTATGATAACTGCACAAATGGTAAAAGAACTTAGAGACAGAACTTGAGTTTGAATGGCTGATTGTAAAAACGCTTTGGTTGAAGCAAATGGAGATATTGAGCTTGCTATCGATATCCTAAGAAAAAAATGAATCGCAAAAGCTGCAAAAAGAGCTGAGAATGAAACAAAAGAAGGTAAAGTTAAGATTATAAACGAATGACAAGTTTCTTATATTGTAGCTGTAAGTTGTGAAACAGACTTCGTTGCAAGAAACGATACTTTCGATGAAATGTTAAATAAATTCATTGAAATAAGAAAAGCTGCAAAAAACGATGAGGAAGCTATTTTCGTATCTGATGAACTAAAATCTACAGAATACCAATTGAAAATGGGTGAAAATATGAGAATACTTGCTTTAACTAAGGTTGAGTGAGAAGTAATCGAATCATATGTTCATTCTAACAACAAAGTTGCTGCTATAGTTGTTGCTAAATCAGGTACAAATGCTGAAGATCTTAAACAAGTTGCCATGCACATCACTGCAACTAATCCTGAAGTTCTTAGTCCAAGCGATATAAGCGATGAGGTTGTTGCAAAAGAAAAAGAAATCCAACTTGAAATCATGAGCCAAGATCCTAAAAATGCAGGAAAACCAGCTGAAATCCTAGAAAAGATCATCGACGGTAAAATGACAAAATTCAAAGAAGAAAATGCTCTTCTAACTCAACAATTCGTAATCAATCCAGATATAAAAGTTAAGGATTTTATCGGAGCTGATAATATTGTAAGCTTTAAAAGATTTGCTATATAATATTAACCAATTATTATATGACCAAAAAAATTCTGACTTGAATTATTTCTCTTATTTGAATCTATTCGATAATTTTTTTAGCTCAACTTTGGGGAAAAGTATTTACAAGTGAAACTTTTGTTAAATTAACTATCACCTTTTGAGTTATTATATTTTTTCTATCAATATGGTTCATGTTTGCAAAAGCAAATAAAGAAGATGAAAATAATGAAAAATGAAATTATATAGGTTAATTAATATATAAAATAAAAATTATGAAACAATACAAAGTTGCGATTTACCAAGAATCACTTTTGGGTTCGTTATTTTTAGGTCAAAGTAAAATTGACCCTATAAAGTTTACAAATTTTTTAAATCTTCATGCACAAGAAGGTTACAGAGTTGTAACTATAGAAAAAGAAATCAGAAGAATGCTACTACTTTTTTCTAGAGAAGCGATGGTAGCAGTTT